>JAYEPE010000259.1:0-2074 GCA_034723735.1 Campylobacterota bacterium
TAAAGCAAACACCATCATTAGTATTGTTTACATGTAAGCTTCCTTTATGATGCTCTTCGATGATAATTTTTGACATATAAAGTCCTAAACCTGTACCATTTTTTGCATCTTTAGTTGAAAAGTAAGGATCGAAAATATTTCCTAAAATATCTTTAGGTATCCCTCCACCATTATCGCAAATAGAGAGACTTTTAGCTTGTGTGGTAATAGTTATCTTTGGATATTTGATTTTCTTTTCTTTGAAATTATCTTGAGCATTTTTTAAAATATTTAAAATAACCTGCATAAGTTCACTATCATAAAGCTCATACTTAACTGGCGTAGCATACTCTTGAATGATTTCAATATTGTCATTTTCTAATGAAGCTTGAATTATATTGAGTGATTTGCAGGTAACTTCTTCAAGGCTAATAAAAATAGATTGTTTATTAGGCTTATAAAAGTTACGAAAATCATCAATAGTTGTACTGAGACTGTAAGCAAAAGTATTGATTTTTTGTAAGCGTTCTTGAAAGTAGTTTCTACAAGATTCACGACCTTCTTCTTGCCTTAAGTTGTAGGTTTTAAGTTCAAGTTTAGTTTGAAGGTTGAGCGCTGTAGAGGTAATAGCACCTAAGGGTTGTCGCCATTGGTGTGCTATCATACTAATCATCTCTCCCATTTGTGCCATGCGGGAGTGTTGAAAGAGTTTTTGTTCTTGAAGCTTATTTTTTTCAATCTCTTCTTTAACACGACTATCAAGATTTTTATTTAAAGTAAGTAGCATGATTTCCAACTCTTTTCGATCGGTTACATCTAAAACAACACCAACTGTTTTGATGATAGCACCTTGAGCATCATAGCTATGCTCTCCTCTCTCTTCAAGATAACGAAGTGATCCATCCTTACGCAAGATACGGTGTGAAAAATTATAAGGACGTTTTTCTTCTATAGAGAGCGTAAACTCTTTATCGAGTAAATCACGATCTTCAGGGTGGGTAAATTCAAGAAACTTGCCATAGCTTGGTTTAAAAGATTTAGGAGTAAAACCGAAGATACGATAGATTTCATCGCTCCAATAGAGAAAATTCTTTTGTAAATTATATTCCCACACTCCAATATGTGCAATCTCTTGAGATTTCTCTAGATAGGCTTCTTGACGCTTTAACTCTCTGCTTTTCTGGGTGAGTAAGTCAAGATTTTGTTCTAGCTGATGGGTATAGTTTTGCAGTGTTTTAGCTTGAGTTTCCACTTCAATGCTTGTAACATTAATAAGATGCGCAAGGGCATTGGTAGAACTTAAGTGTATAGATGCTGCTTTTTTATTACTCTTTGTCTGTATTGACGTGATAGAATCACTCTCACTAAGAGCAAGAACAGTCATGCTTTGATTAAGAAGTTCTCTCTTTTGGGCAGTAAAAAATTCACCGTAGGTGAAAAAACCTGAAGCGGGGGCAATATCTGCTAAAGGCAGTGTTTCTGATTCAATATCATTAGGCATAAAATGACGTCTCGCCATGCATGAGTAGATAAATAAGGCTTCACAGGGCTCTTTTTCTAGAGAATCTAGCATAGTTTGAGTATGATTTAGAATATTTTTTGCATTACCATAACCAAAGCGAACCTTATCGTTGGCTCTGAAATTTCCTGCAAATGTTAAGGAGCCATCATCATTTTTTGTCGTAACAGCTCTCGCAACAAGTACGCCATCGCGTTCAATGATAAGTGGAAATTCAATGCCAATATGGGGCAGATTATTAGCTATATCATCACCTAAGTAGTGGGCATAGGTTGCAAGAGCAGAACGCTCTCCTATAGTATAAACACGATTGTTCTCTACCTTTGTAATACTCATTTCAAGTCCGATACGCTGCCAATTGAAACTATAGTGGGTATTTACATGTAAGTGACTACCGTGAAGTCCAACCGCTACGATTCCCTTAGAGATAATCTGTTCATGAGTAAAAACATAGGTACCGCTAAAGGTGCTATTGTCTCCTGCTAAACCTCCTGCAACAATAACATTGCTATCAATGGCACCGATGCCATTTAAAAAAGCTTCACCATTTGTATGGAGTCCATCTGCAAAAGCAAT
>JAYEPE010000260.1:0-10520 GCA_034723735.1 Campylobacterota bacterium
ACAGAATAAACACACCTGATACTATCAGAAAAAGTAGAATTAAATTCTTTAAAAATATCCAAAATGTGGGGAATTTAGTGTGTGAGAGCTAGGGGGAAATTCGACGGGCTACCCTTACCCTCTCTTTCAATATAATCCTTCTTTTCTACGACTGTGAAAAAAAGTGTCAGTCGCCACCTTTTTCCTGTGCTTACTTGAATTTATCAAAGCTTTTTGATGCCAAATCAAATAGTTCCTCATATCTTACATGTAAAATGTTTTTGAATTGCTTATTATTAAATGTCTGTTGACTTTTTACTAATTGGGCAGTGTAGGTTAAGGTTTGCGAAGCATCGAAAAACCTGAAAAGATCTACCTGAGAAAGGTATCGTTAAGATAACGGTTGAGTTGAAAAACAAGGGGACATAATTAAGTGAAACTTCTGTCTTTCGTCTTACTAACTTTAGGAGATAAAAGCTCGAAAATTCCAACTGTACCCTTGTTTTTGCCTACGATTTGTTATGTCCTGTCTTGTAAGTTTATCGGATTTCTACTAGTGTGAAATATAGCTAATATCATAATTATATCTTCATATTGTTCATATATTACAAGATAAGAAAACTTATCCATTAAAATTTTTTGTGATGTTTTTGTTTCATATTGATATAAATTTGGAAAGTCTAATATTTTATTAAATGTTAAGTCCAAATAATGAATAAACTTTTTTTCTAAATGTAAATCTATTTTCAAATAATGACTTAATGCTTCATTTAAATCATCTTCTGCTTTTGGATGAAGTTTAATATTCATAGTTATCTTGAAAGATTACTTTTAACTTCATTCCATGAACGACCTATTGATGGATCATTATGAAATGATGTGATCCTTAAATTTAGTTCTTTTTTTTGCTCACTTGAAAGTTCTAGATTATTTTGATGTGTTCTAAAATCTTTTATATTATTATCAACTATAAATTTTAATGCTTTCATAATCTCATCTTTAGAGTGATTAAAGAATTGTTCTATCTTTGGTTCTTGTATTGATAACTGCATCATGATAAACTCCTTTATTTATTAATCTTATAATAGCATATTTTATTTAAAATTTACTAGTTATAAAATCTTTAATAGGTTCCCATAATTTAATTTGTCCCGAATACACTTTTTATTAAATGCCTAAGTTGGGTTATAACTGTTATTTCATACATTTATCACCCCTCTATAGTATTTTGAATTTTTTATGCACTATAGTTGCGAAATATGCATTTTACCTCATATTTAAACAAACCTTAAAACACATATTATGCCTTATACGGCATTTAGAGGCACCTTTAAGACAAACTTAGATAAAATTGCCTACTTTTACATGTAAGGTGGATAAAGCATGAATGATTTGCTTGACAATAGCGAAATTGAAAATATAAATATTGAAGATAGTTTAAAAGCTAGCTATCTTGATTACTCGATGAGTGTTATCATTGGGCGGGCACTTCCTGATGTTCGTGATGGACTCAAACCTGTTCACCGTCGTATTCTTTACGCAATGGATAAACTCAATCTCTCTGCAGGTTCAAAATACAAAAAATCAGCACGTATCGTTGGTGATGTTATTGGACAATACCACCCTCACGGTGACAACTCTGTTTATGATGCTCTTGTTCGTATGGCACAGCCTTTTGCCATGCGTATGCCTCTTGTTGATGGTCAAGGAAACTTCGGTTCTGTTGATGGTGACAACGCAGCTGCTATGCGTTATACTGAAGCCCGTATGACCAAGTATGCAGGTGATTTACTCAAAGATTTAGAAAAAAATACCGTTGATATGTTAGAAAACTACGATGGCACTACGGTTGAGCCTTCAGTACTTCCTGCACGTGTTCCTAATCTTTTAATTAATGGCTCTAGCGGTATTGCTGTTGGTATGGCAACTAATATTCCTCCTCATAATCCACAAGAGGTGATTAAAGGCTTGCTTCATCTTATTGAAAATCCTAATGCTTCATTAATTGACATCATGGAATTTATAAAAGCACCTGATTTTCCTACAGGAGGAACGATTTATGGTAAAAAAGGTATCTTAGATGCCTATGAGAGTGGACGTGGGCGTATTAAAGTACGTGCTAAGACACATATTGAGAAAAAAGGAAATAAGGACATCATTATTATAGATGAACTTCCTTATACAGTAAATAAATCTCGTCTTATCGAAAATATTGCTAACCTCGTTAAAGATAAACAAGTTGAAGGTATCTCAGAAATTCGTGATGAATCTGATCGCGAAGGTATTCGTGTTGTCATTGAGCTTAAACGTGATGCTATTAGCGAAATTGTTTTAAATAATCTTTTTAAATCAACTAATATGCAGACGACATTTGGAATTATCATGCTCTCAATCTACAATCAAGAGCCTCGCATTTTCACTCTCCTTGAGATGATGGGACATTTTATTAACCACCGTAAAACTGTTATTATTCGCCGAACTATTTTTGATCTTCAAAAAGCTAAGGCACGTGCACATATTTTAGAAGGTCTGAAAAAAGCGCTTGATCATATTGATGAGATTATTGCTCTTATCAAAGCAAGCTCAAGTATTGAAAATGCAAAAGAGAACCTGATTGAAAAATTTGATTTTTCTGATATCCAAGCACAAAGTATTGTGGATATGCGTCTTGGAAAACTTACAGGTTTAGAGCGTGAGAAAATCGAAAATGAACTTCGTGAGATTATGGAGCTTATTGAATATTTAGAATCTATTCTCCGTGATGAGCAAGTTTTACTCGGTATTATTAAAGACGAATTTACAGAGAGTCTTGCTCTATACAATGATGATCGTCGTACAGATATTGAAGACAACTATGATGATATAGATATTGAAGACTTAATTCCTAATGAGCCAATGGTTGTTACAATCACTCACCGTGGATATATCAAACGTGTACCATTAGCTTCTTATGAGAAACAGCGTCGTGGTGGTAAAGGTAAAACTGCCGTAACTACTTATGATGACGACTTTATTGAAAACTTCTTTACATGTAACACTCACGATACACTTATGTTTGTTACAGATCGCGGACAACTACACTGGTTGAAAGTCTATCGCATTCCTGAAGCTTCACGTACAGCCAAAGGAAAAGCAGTTGTTAATCTTATCAAACTAGAAGCAGATGAAAAAATCCGTTCTGTGATTCCTACAACAGATTTTAGTGAAGATAAATCTTTAGCATTCTTTACTCAAAACGGTATCGTAAAACGTACAAACCTTTCTGAGTTCTCTAATGTTCGCTCCAATGGTGTTCGCGCAATTGTTCTAGATGAAAACGATGCATTAATCACAGCACATATTGCGACACAAGAGACAAAATACCTCTTTATCGTGACACAAAAAGCACAATGTATTAAATTTGAAATTGAAAAAACACGCGAACAAGGTCGATCAACTCGTGGTGTGCGTGGTATTAAATTTAAACTCCCTGATGACAAAGTTGTTGATGCTAATATTATTGATAATGACGAACAAGAGATTTTGATGGTCAGTGAAAAAGGTATTGGTAAACGCACCACTGCGGGTGAATACCGCTTGACTAATCGCGCTGGTAGCGGTGTAATTGCTATGAAACTCAACCAAAAAACAGGTACTAATGTGATTGGCTGTCTTATGGTGGATGAGGGCATGGATATGATGGCTCTCACTAAAGAAGGCAAGATGATTCGCGTTGATATGCAAAGTGTCTCAAAATCATCTCGTAATACTAGTGGTGTTTATATCGTAAAAGGTGATGACGTAGTTAGTATCTCTCGCTGTCCTAAAAAAGAGATAGATCCCAATGAAGAAGAGTCTCAAACTGATGGAGGACTTGAATTAGAATAAATTGGAACAACTTTTGCTTAGTTTCGAGTATTAACTCCACTAAGCAAGGACGACTGATGAAATATACTTATCTTTTATCTACTCTCTTAATTATTTCAACAACTTTTATAGGCTGTGCCACTAAAGCAGAAGTGGCGCAAGAACAAGGCGATACAAACTGTAAAACGGTAGAAACCTACGCAACTCAAGGGTGTGAATGTACCTCAAAAATAGTACAAAAACCCGAATGCAATTGTAATGCACCACAACTTACTCCTTATGAAGATATTCGAATCAATGTTGTAGGACAAGGTGTTGCTCCAGTAAATACAACATCTCCAGCGCAAGCCTACGCACTTGCAAAACGTGCTGCTATTGCTGATTCGTATCGACTCCTTGCAGAAAAGGTCAAAGGCGTTCATGTAGAAGGTCAAGACTTGATTAAAAATATGATGGTAACACGCTCTACAGTTCGTACCTATGTTGATGCTGTTATTCGTGATGCTAATATTCAAGAAACAACGTTTAAAGAGGGTCTATGCGAAATCGAAATGGAAATTGTTCTCTCTTACTCACACTTTCTTCGTTAATATTTTTCACTACTCTTTTATCAGCCCAAACATATCGTATCGGCTATAGAGTGGTAGTCAAAGATGCAATACTTGTTGATGAAACCCTCAATATTTCTCGTACTATGACACCCTGTCATGGAAAAGCGAGAAAAGCCTTGATACTCGAGAATACTAAGAGCAATAATATTCATACTTTATTGCAAGAACATAGAGAAGAATTTTATAACTATCTCTACCGTCAAAGCTTACATGTAAGACATAATAATAAAACAACTAACGCTATTGCGACAAGTCTCACTACCCTTACCTTCCCTACAGAGTGTTTTACAGTCGATTTTAAAGGCAATTTAGCTAAAATCACCCTCATAAAATAGAAAGGGTACCCATTGAAAATTGCAATAGTTGAAGACGATATTAATATGCGTAAATCACTTGAAATTGCAATGGCTGAGTATGAGGAATTTGAAGTTATCAGCTTTAAAAATGCCAAAGATGCCCTCAAAAAACTTGATGATAGTTTTGAGCTTATTATCAGTGACATTAATATGCCTGGTATGGACGGTATTGAGTTTGTGAAAACCCTAAATGGTCGTTTTGAGGTTATTCTCATTACAGGAAATGCTACGCTACAGCGTGCTATTGAGTCCATTCAGCTTGGTGTGAAAGATTTCTTGCTAAAACCATTTGAAATCGAGACTTTAATCACCGCTATTAAACGTTCAGATAAGGTACAAAAAACTGTTAAAACAGCTAAGAAAACAGTATCTAAAAAGAAAAAAGGTGCTTTTTTAGCTTCATCAAAAGCTCTTGATAAGCTTTTACATGTAACAGACAAAGCCGCTAAAACAGATGCAAGCATTATGCTTTTAGGCGAAAGTGGTGTAGGCAAAGAGGTCTTTGCACGTTATATTCATGATAACTCACCTCGTGCTAAAAAACCTTTTGTAGCAATTAATATGGCAGCAATTCCTGATAACCTCATCGAGAGTGAGCTTTTTGGTTTTGAAAAAGGAGCCTTTACGGATGCTATCGAAGCTAAAGTAGGACAGTTTGAAAGTGCACAAGGTGGCACTGTTTTTTTAGATGAAATTGGTGAGATGCCTTTTGGCGTTCAAGCGAAACTTTTACGTGCCATTCAAGAGCGAGAAATTCGCCGTCTTGGTTCGCAAAAAGCTATTAAAATTGATATTCGTATTATCTCAGCAACCAATGCAAATTTGCAAGATAAAATAGATAGTAGTGATTTTCGCGAAGACCTGTACTATCGGCTTAATACTATCCCTCTTCACAGTCCCTCTCTAAGGGAGCGTCAAGAGGAGATTTTACCTATTGCCCTTGCTACCTTGGAGCAAAATTGTGTACAGTATGGGTTTGAAGCTAAAACATTTTCATCTGAAGCACAAGAAGCTCTGCTTACTTATAAATGGCCAGGAAATATTCGTGAACTTATCTCAGTTGTTGAGCGTGCTACAATATTGAGTGATGATAATATCATTGAACCTGATACACTCTTTTTAGAGAGTCGTGGGCTCAAACAAAAACGTTCAATTGCCAACATGGAAGCAGAACTTATTGAAGAGATACTTCTTACATGTAAGCATGATATTGATGAAAGTGCCGAGATGCTTAGCATGAGTTCAACAATGCTAATAAAGAAAATGAAATTATATAATTTAGAAGGAGAAATATAAATATGAAGAAATATAATGTTGCTGTAGTCGGCGCAAGTGGTGCAGTAGGTGAAGAGATACTACGTGTTATTGAAGAGATTGATTTTCCATTAGCAAATTTAGTACCTATGGCAAGTGCTCGTAGTGCTGGTAATAGTGTTGAGTTTAATGGCAAAGAGTTAGTTATCAAAGAGCTCACTGAGACTATTTTCAAAGAAGAGAATATTGAGATTGCTCTTTTTAGCGCTGGAGGTTCTGTATCGGCAAAATATGCTCCTTTTGCAGCACAAGCAGGTGCGGTAGTTATTGATAATACAAGTCATTTCCGTATGGATGAAAATGTTCCTTTAGTAGTACCTGAAGTTAATCCTGAGGATATTGCTACTTGGAAGCAGACAGGAATTATTGCCAATCCTAACTGCTCAACTATTCAAATGGTTCAAGCCCTTAAACCCCTTGATGATGTTTATGATTTAGTCCGTGCGGATGTTAGTACCTATCAAGCTACTTCAGGTGCTGGAAAAACCGCTATGCAAGAGTTAGTAACACAGATGCAAGACTTTTTTAATTTTAAACTTGATGAGAGTGAGCACAAACACTTTAAGCATCAAATTGCCCTAAATCTTATTCCACAGATAGATGTCTTTTTAGATAATGACTACACAAAAGAAGAGATTAAAATGGTTAATGAAACCAAAAAAATCCTTCACAAAGATGTAGAACTAAGTGCAACTTGCGTACGAGTTCCTGTTCTTCGTGGTCATTCAGAGTCATTGACGCTTACATTTGATAGCGATGTTGATGCAAATGAAGCACGAGAGCTTCTTAAAAAAGCTCCAAATATCATAGTGATTGATAATCCAAGTGAGAGCGAATACCCAATGCCAGCAAGTTGTGTGGATCAAAATGAGACTTTTATAGGACGTATCCGTAAAGATTTGTATCGTGATAACATTCTTCATTTATGGGTAGTTGCTGATAATCTAAGAGTTGGCGCGGCAACAAATGCAGTACGTATTGCTCAAAAATGGATAGAAATGGAAGGAGAAAAGTAGTGTTAGAAAAAATATTTGAAAACTCTTTATGGAGTTCAAGATTTATGGTTATCTTGGCCGTTATCTTTGGTCTTTTAGGTGCTATTGTTTTATTTCTTGTTGCTAGTGTTGATATTTTTACAACTGCTAGCTATGTCCTCAATACCTACTTGACACATGCTCATCCAGAACACTTCCATGAAGATGTTGTTGGCGGTATTATAGGCGCGGTTGACTTGTATCTTATCGGTGTAGTAATGCTTATCTTCTCTTTTGGTCTGTATGAGCTTTTTATCTCTGATATTGATGCTGCAAAAGATGAAGAAGGTGCAGAAAATAAAATCTTGGCTATCCATTCACTTGATCAGCTAAAAGATAAGATCTCTAAAGTTATTGTAATGGTCTTGGTTGTGGGCTTTTTCCAAAAAGTAGCTCATACAGAGTATAGTGGCGCGCTTGATATGCTTTACTTTGCACTCTCTATTACTGCTGTTGCAGTAGGACTTTACTTTTTAGGTAAAGTCGGTAAAAAATAAAAATATATATTATGAAGGATAAAAATGAGTATAAGAATTAAAATTCAATGCAGGGAGGCACTAAATGCCGAGTCGTAAAATATTTGTAGATGCATGTCTTGGTAAAGAGACTCCCTATACACCTGTATGGATGATGAGACAAGCAGGCCGTTATCTTCCTGAATATATGGCAGTTCGCGCAGAAGCTGGAAACTTTTTAAACCTCTGTCATAATCCTGAAAAAGCCTGTGAGGTAACACTTCAGCCTATGGATATCGTAGGTGTTGATGCTGCCATTCTTTTTAGCGACATATTAGTAATTCCTGATGAAATGGGAATGGATTTATCATTTGTAAAAGGTGAAGGTCCTAAATTTAGCGATCCTATTAGCTGTGAGGCTGATATAGATAGACTTATCGGCGGTGATGAAGCTGCTTCAAAACTCACTTATGTTTTTGATACGATTAAGCTTATCAAAAAAGAGCTTGCAGATGATAAAGCACTTATCGGCTTTACAGGTGCACCATGGACGCTTGCAACCTATATGATTGAAGGTCAAGGTACTAAGACTTACAACATCTGCAAAAAAATGATGTACTCAAATCCTGAACTTTTACATAAAATTCTTGCTAAAGTTACTGAAGTTGTAAAACTATATATGGAAAAACAGATTGAGGCTGGTATTGATGTTGTTCAAATATTTGACTCATGGGCAGCAGCTATCGAACCAGGAAAATATGATGAATTCTCTTGGAAATATATGGTAGAAATTGCTGATTATTTAAAAGAAAAATATCCAAATATTCCTATTATTATGTTCCCTAAAGGAATTCCTGCATTTTTAGATAAAGTTTATGGAAACTTTGATGTTTTTGGTGTCGATTGGTCAACTCCAATGGCATTTGCAAAAGAGAAACTTGGAGATAAATATGTACTTCAAGGAAATATGGAGCCATGTCGCTTATATTCCAAAGAAGAGACAACTGCATGTGTAGAAGCTATTCAAAAAACTATGCAAGGTAAACGTCATATCTTTAACTTAGGTCATGGAATTCTTCCTGATGTTCCTGTAGAAAATGCGAAGCACTTTATTAAAGAGTGCCATAGAGTTAGTGGAAAATAATATAATTTTTGGACCGGTCATTTCACGCCGATTTGGCAACTCTTTGGGGATTGACCTTTCCCCTTCCCATAAGCAGTGTAATTTCGACTGCCTCTACTGTGAGCTTGCTCCTGCTCTGACTCTACAAAAACAAGAAAAAAGTATTAGTGTTGATAATATTATCACGGCACTAACACAAGCTCTACATGAGCATAGTGGTATTGATGTTATTACAATAACTGCTAATGGTGAACCAACGCTTTATCCCTATCTTAGTGAGCTTATAGATGCCATAGATACAATAAAAGGAAAAACGCAAACTCTCATACTCACTAACAGTGCTACACTTGTTGATGAAAATATCTACAATACCCTACTAAAGTTTGATCAAGTTAAACTCTCTCTTGACGCAGTAAGCAGTGATATTTTCAATAAAATTGATCGTCCTCACAAAAATATTAGTATTGAAAATATTATCTTACATGTAAAGAAATTCTCAAATGACTTTAAAGGGAAACTTTTCATTGAAATTTTATTTGTAGCAAGCTTAAATAATACCAAAGATGAAATTAATAAGCTTAATCAGGTCCTCTTACATGTAAAGACAACTCGTATAGATATTGGAACCATAGACCGCCCTCCAGCTTATCCCGTAGAGGCATTAAGCTATGAAGAACTGATGCAAATATCATATCAATTTGATTCTAGTTTACCTATTCATATCTCATCTCGAAAAAAAGCTACAAGCCAAGCATCCCATTATTCAAAAAATGCAATTATAAACACTTTAGATAAACGTCCTTTAAGTGAAGATGACATTGAAATTTTATTTGATAAAGATTCAAAACAGACACTCAAAGAGCTAATAAAAACAGAAACAATCGTTAAAACTGACCGATCTGGTCTCTTTTTTTATGTTCTAAAAGAAAATTTACAAAGAAAGCGAAATAATAGTAAAAATAATTGACATTCTTTAAAAGCTAAAGTATAATTACGCCCTCTAAACATTCCGGATTAGCTCAGCGGTAGAGTAGGTGACTGTTAATCACTTGGTCACTGGTTCGAATCCAGTATCCGGAGCCACTTTTAAACCCCTAAAATACGGACTTTCCAACGATAATCTTTACTTACTGTGCCCAAAGTGTGCCCATTTGTGACTAGAGTATTCCCTCTAAAAATCTAGCTCTTTTTGTCTCTTTACGTTTTCTGTACTTAGCATACATCTGTAATGTCATACTCGAATCAGCACGACCAAGCATGTGACTGACCCAAAGAATATCTTCACCATGTTCAATCATGATTGTAGCAAAGGTATGTCGCATCTGATAAATGGTTCGATACTCAAGTTTTGATTCTTTTAGTAACTTCTTCCATCTACTGTCTCGTATTCTCTTGATATCATAGTAATGCGTATCGTGATCATTGAGAAAGACATAGCTATCTTTGTCACCTGTGCGTTTATACTGCTCTTTCAGATAAGGGTAAAGCTGATCAAGAATATCAATAGTCCTGAATAGTTTATTAGTATAAAACCGTATACATGCTATAATTATAAAAAGAATGCTAATGAGGAGTATGTTATGCAAACAAATTTTCAACCAATGTTGTTATTAACTGTAAACAACTCTATTGGAAATAAAAAAAAGCATTTTACTATAGAAGCTTTATGCCAATTATTTAATAAAAATAAAGATTTTTCAAATGTCGAAAAGTATGCATTAAATACTATTAAAACTGAAGCAACCCAAGAAGAAATAACTTGGTTTAGTAAAGACTACCATATACCTCTCTCAAAAATTCAA
>JAYEPE010000261.1:0-2066 GCA_034723735.1 Campylobacterota bacterium
AAACCTGAACCATTAAAACATCAACTAAGTGGGTACTGGTCAAGACGCATCACAGATGAACATAGATTGGTATATGAAATTTATGAAGAGAGTGTAGCTATTGTTTCGTGTAGATTACATTATTGAAGGGATGCATAATGTTAGATATCAATAAAGTAAAAATTCAAATTGTTGAAAAATTAAAATTTTTAAATCCAAAAAAAATTATTTTGTTTGGAAGTTATGCTTATGGGACTCCTACCCAAGAGAGTGATATTGATCTGTTTTTATTAAAAGATACTTTATCTTTAGGTGAACTTGATAGCTACGAACTAAAAGCACGAAAATCAATAAGAGAATTAATATACAAATATAAAGTAGGATTTGATATTTTATCAGCACCAACGAACTATATAACAGAAAAAGAAGATTATTTTTATAAAATAGATATTTTAGAAAATGGAAAGGTTTGGTATGAACAATAGGAGCAAAGATGATAGAAAACTCTAAAGCTTTCACAGGAACACTTGGACTCCCTTTTTCACTTTATGCTGAGGTGAAGAAGTTTAGTAAAGAGAAGAAAAACCAAGAAAAACAGGTACCTATAAACACTTATGCAGATGCATACGATGCGGAGCGTGTAAAAAAACACCTCTCCTACAGACTAGGACAAGCGATGATTGAGAGTATGAAGTCACCTTTTGGTGTGTTTAAACTTCCATTTGCACTTAAAAGTGTGCATAATGATTATGCAAGTTCAAGGAGGTCATAATGCAAGTTCTTAAGATAGAAAAAATACAAAGCTTGCTTATTACTATTGGTCACGAGAGAGTACTTCTTGACAGAGATGTAGCAGAACTATATGGCATTGAAACTAAAAGGGTAAATGAAGCAGTTAAAAATAATCAAGATAGGTTCCCAGTTGGCTATATAGTTGAGGTTGACAAAGAAGTGAAAAATGAACTGGTCGAAAATTTCGACCGGTTCAAAACCTTGAAACACTCAACAAGTAACCCAAAAGCATTTACAGAAAAAGGTATCTATATGCTAGCTACAATTTTGACAACAAAAAAAGCTGTTGAAACTACTATACATATAATAGAAACTTTTTCAAAAGTTAAAGAACTTTCTAAAAATATCAACAAGATTATGAATACAACAAATGGTGAAGAGCAAAAACAGTTGGCTCAACAGTCAAATATACTTTTAGAAGATATCATAGAAATAGAACCTGAAATACTAAATGATGACCATGATGGTGAACTAGTAGAGACAACTACAAAGTTTGAATTTAATTTGGGCTTTGCCAAAGTAAGTCGTAGCATTAAGAAAGTAAGGTAGTAAAAATGTTCAAAAACAATTTATCAGAAATATTTCCATTTGTACAGCGTCTATATGATGTGGATGAACTTGTGCTTGTAAGTTCAGATATACCAAGTTGGTTAAATATACTCAAAAAAAATAATGTAGAAAAAGTACACTACATAAACCAAAGTGAAAGAAAATACCCTTTTGAAACACTTCCTTCAAACTGGCAAGTATCTTCTAAGCTGCTAGCAAAAGAGGATGGAGACACCACCTTTTATGCACTTAGTAACCCTATGCTAAATGGTACAGTAAGTAGTGATGTACTAGTAAACTTATGGCAAAACTTAGAGACTCTTGAGACTACACAACAAAAGGCAGTAAGTCTAAAAACTTTTGTAGAGAACGAGTGTAGTGTAAGTGGTTCTAAGATGGTGGTGCTAGACTCATTTGATGGTCTCGCTTTAGTAGATGAGCTAGATAAGCTAAAAGTAGATGTAGTGGCACTAAGGGTTGTGGCAGATGATGAAGAGGCATTTACCAATGTGAATGAACCAAAAGTAAAACAAAAGCTACAGGAGTATGGCTACAAAAACATAGCTACCTATGAAGAGAACCACCCTAAGATAAAAACTGTTGTTTATGTAAAAGATGCAAAACAACAAACAAGAGAGTATGAAGAGAATCTAAACACAGTAAAACAAAATGGACAAAAAGAACTTGCAAATGCAGTAGAGGTAAAAGAGAAAGAGATAAACAAACTGAAATCTGACCTAGAAAAC
>JAYEPE010000262.1:0-10446 GCA_034723735.1 Campylobacterota bacterium
AATCAAGAGTCATTCCTTGAGATTTATGTATAGTAATGGCCCAAGCAAGTTTAAGAGGGATTTGGGAAACTTAAGGTCTCAATATAGTAATCATCTATCTCTGAGCGAATGCCAAGACTAAAAAATGAGTGTATCGTTTGTCCATGGAGGTGTGAAGCTGCTATACCAGCAGAACCGGTAATAAAAACATTACTGCCTGTTTTTAATATATTAAGAGCAGTGGATTGCAAAATATTATTTACCCCATTAATCGATTGATGTCATTATATAGGCCAAGACTCATCAGTCCAAGTAAAAGAACCCATCCTGCAACAGTAAGCTTAATCAGTACCGCTTCACTTGGAGCATTGCGTGTAATCATCTCATAGAGATTAAACATAATATGTCCGCCATCAAGGGCAGGGATAGGCAAAAGGTTTAAAACTCCAAGGTTTACTGAGATAAGAGCAGTAAAGAAAAAGAGTGACATCCAGCCTGCATTAGAGGCATCAGCAGTAATTTTTACAATACTAACAACACCTCCTAACTCTTTGGCAGGAACAGCACCGCTTATTAGTTTTTGCAGGCTTAAAAAGATGAGTTTTGAAGCTTCGTATGTTTCTATGCTAGCGTATTTAAAAGATTCAAAAAAGCTAAAGTTTTGTGTGATAGTCTCACCAGCAGAGCCGATTCCTATCATTTTACGTTGCACAATTTCACGAAACATATTTTCTGTTTCACTGATGTGTGGTGTTACATGTAAGGTTTTAAGATAAGGTCCACGTTCAACTTCTAGAGTGAGTACACCTTGCGAGGCTTTGATGATAGATGTCATCTCTTTCCATGTTGTAATCTTAATTCCATTCATTGCGATGATTTTGTCATTTTCCATTACGCCCGCTTGCATTGCAGGAGAGTCAGGGACTATTTTTCCTACTACAGGTGCTAAAGTTTGAGGTCCACCAAGAGCTATGAAAAAGTATAAGACATAAGCAGTTATGAAGTTTGCTACAGGACCAGCAAGCAAGATGGCTATACGTTGCCATGGTTTTTTAGTATTATAGCTATCATCATCTGCGCTACGAGCAGCAGGATCCATATCTTCTTGACCCTTCATCTTGACATAACCACCAAGAGGGATCATGGAGACTTGCCATTTTGTGCCCCACATATTAAAAGCAGCGATTTTTTTACCAAAACCGATACTAAAAACTTCTACATACACACCAAAAAAACGTGCAGCACTATAGTGACCGAGTTCATGAAAAAAGATTAAGAGTGAAAGTATTAAAAATGCAACAAACCAACTCATTTTGTGGTTTCCTTTAAAAAAGCTTTTCGAAAGCCATAAATATATTCTCCACCTGAGTAGAGTGTAAGCCCAACAGCTAGCCAGAGTAAAATATCAGCAAAAGGCCAATGCATCAGTAAAAAACCGATAGCTATCATCTGCATAACTGTTTTGACTTTTCCAGCCCAAGATGCGCTGATATCAAGATTTTCACTCACCGCAACAGTGCGAAGCCCTGTAATAAAGAGTTCACGAATGATAATGATATAAATAGCCCAAGGAGAAGCATCACCCATTACCATTAAGCCTAAAAAAGCTGCTAGAGTAAGCATCTTATCAGCAAGTGGATCCAAAATAGCACCAAGCATTGTTTTTTGATCAAGTTCACGTGCGATATAGCCATCAAAAAAGTCAGTAGCACTAGCAAGAACAAAGACAAGGGTTGCTGTATAATAGCTCCATGTAATATGCCAAGCATTATCTGTAAAAAGTTCTGGAGTAAGAATAATCCAAAATAGTAAAGGCGCCATTAAAATACGCGAAAGCGCTAACTGATTAGGTAGATTTAACATTATCTAAACGTTGTTCCGCCATCAACAACAAGAGTGTGTCCTGTTATCCAAGATGCTTCATCTGTACATAGAAAATAGACAGACCCTGCAATATCATTAGGTGAACCCATACGATTAAGTGCTGAACGTTTCACGGTTTCAGCTTTTACCTCTTCATAGTTTGTAAAGGCTTTAAGTGCGTCTGTATCGATTGGACCGCCAGAGACTGCATTCACACGAATACCCATATCTCCCAACTCAACAGCAGCGTAACGACTCATCGCTTCAACAGCAGCCTTATTGGTCCCATGACCTGCATAGTTGTCAATATAAATCATATTTCCTGTACTAGACATAGTAACGATAGAACCGCCACCAGTTTTTTCCATACGTTTTGCAGCTTCTTGAGAACCAAGTACAAAAGCATTTACTGTTGCAGTGTAGATATTATTTAATCCACGAGGTTTAAGACGCATAAATTTACCATAGCCACCAACAACAGGGCGACCATAAATCATAGCATTAGAGACAAAGAAGTCGATGCGGTCAAAATCTTCATCAATAGCCTTAAAAAGTGGCTTAAACTCATCTGGCTCTAAAATATTCAAAGGGTATGCCTTGGCTTTAATGGCATACTTTTTTTCAAGATTAGTAGCAATTTCATTGGCTACATCTACATTTGAGTTGTAAGTAAAAGCGATATTGACACCATTTTGTGCAAACTTCTCAGCGATAGCTTGACCAATTCCTTTGGTTGCTCCCGTGATAACAAGAGTTTTGCCTTGCATATTCGACATTATTTAGCTCCAATAACAGTATAGTTTTGCATAACGGCTTCAATTTTTTTCATATTTTCAGCGCTTGGTGGTACTAGGGGGAGACGAAATTCCAAGGTATCTGTTAAGCCTGCAATATACATTGCAGCTTTGATTGGAATAGGGTTTGATTCGCAAAAGAGGACTTTATTGATTGGGTAGAGTAAATTACTTAGCTCTCTTGCTGTTTGATAGTCTCCATCTTGTGCAGAGTGAACAAGTTGGCTTTTCAAATCAGGAAGTAAATTTGCAGTAACAGAAGTGATACCGGCGCCGCCCGATGCTAAAATAGGAAAGTCAATGGCATCATCACCACTAAATACAGCTAAATCAGGACGCTTGGAAAGAAGTGCGATAGTACGCTCTAAGCTTCCTGTAGCTTCTTTAACACCGTAAATATTTTCAATATCATCAAAAAGACGAATTGTTGTTTCAGCTGAGATATCAACACCCGTACGACCTGGAACATTGTAGAGCATAAAAGGAAGTTCAGGTACTGCGCTTGCTATGGCTTTATAGTGTTGATAAAGACCCTCTTGAGAAGGTTTGTTATAGTATGGACTTACAGAAAAGATGGCATCTACACCACATTTTTGAGCATGCTTTGCTATGTCAATAGCTTCAGCAGTTGCATTACTTCCAGAACCAGCAAGTACTTTTGCATGAGTACCTTTGCATACTTCTACAGCGATATCAATACAGCGTTTATGCTCATTGTGAGTAAGTGTAGCACTCTCTCCTGTTGTTCCTACTGGACATACAGCGTCAATGCCATTATCAATTTGGCGTTGGATAAGTTTTGCATAACATGCCTCATCAAGTTCTCCATTTTTAAATGGGGTAATCAGCGCGGTTGTTGCTCCTAAAACTCTATTCATTTTCTGCCTTTCTTAGTATGAGTGTTGTTGATTGTGTAAAATCGAAATATTTTTTTGCTGCATCTTGGATATCTTGTGGTTTTAGTTTAGAGAGTGCTTCTTCATACTCTAAAAGTGGCTTGATGTCACCGCGAGCAAGGTAGCTTCCAAAAAGATTTGCTACTGAGGTAGAACTCTCTAGTGAGTAGATAAATTCAGATTTTGTATTGATTTTGATTTTTTCTAAAACCTCTTGCGTGACTAACTCTTTTTTGAGTTTTTCAATCTGTGCTAAAAGTTCTTTTTCAACATCTTCTGCCTTAATCCCTGGGTTACATGAGGCTAAAAAGATAAAAAGACCGGGATCGATGTTTTCCATATTGTAGGCATAGATTTGATTGACCATCTGCTTTTTATCTACAAGTTCTTCATAGAGACGAGAACTTTTTCCTGAACTTAAAAGCTCAGAGATAGCAGAGAGCTTCACTTGGTCAGCATCAAGAAAGTTGGGGATGTGAAAAGTGATAGCAATCATCTCTACCTCGCTCTCTTTTTCAATCATAACACGTTTCGCACCATCTTGGCGAGGCTCTACAAATTTAAACTCAGGAATCTCTTTTGTATTTCTGATTTTATTAAAATGTTTTTTTGCCAATTTAAAAACTACCTCAGACTCTATATCGCCTGTTACAATGAGAATGGCATTTTTTGGCTGATAATAAGTCGCATGAAAATCTTTAATATCATCAATAGTCCAAGTACGAATATCATTCATAAACCCTATGGGTGTCCAATGGTAAGGGTGATACAGATAGGCATTATTAAAAAGCCTAAAATAGAGATAGCCTAAAGGTGAATTATCTGTTCTCCATAGACGCTCTTCCGTAACCACATCACGCTCAGGCTGGAACTCTTCATCTTTAAGATTAAGATTTTGCATCAACTCTGAAAAAAGGCTTAAAGGTGTTTCAAGGTTTTGAGCACTTGATTTAATGTAATAATGAGTATAGTCAAAACCTGTAGAGGCATTATTTAATCCACCTACACTTTTAACCTCTTTATCAAATTCACCTGCTTCAAGATTTTTAGTTGATTTGAAATTCATATGCTCTAACATATGAGCAATGCCTGTTTTTCCCATCACTTCGTTACGGCTACCAACTTTATAGAAGATGTCGGTAGAGATAACATCCGTGCCATTATGCATAGGAATGACTACAATCTGTAAGCCATTTTTAAGTGTTTGTGTTTCGTATTGTGGCAGAGGTGAGCCCATTAATGTTCCTAGTGTTAAAAGTAGTAAAAATATATTTTTCATTATCTATCTGCTCCAATAGCTTCAGTAATAGATTTGAAATCATCATTTTTAAGATGTCTAATCAGACCTTTGTTAATCTCTTGAGCTAAAGCAGGGCCTTTGAAGATAAGACCTGTGAGAACTTGAACTAGAGAAGCTCCCGCTCGGATACGTCGATACGCTTCATCAGCATTATCAATACCGCCAACAGAAATGAGTGTTGTTTTTCCATAAAGTTCTTTGGCAATGGCATCAAAAACTTCAAAGCTTTTATCTGCAAGTATCGCGCCACTAAGCCCACCTATCTCTTTAGGATGAGGCACAAGTGAATAATCAATGGTTGTATTAGTTGCAATAATCCCATCAGCGCCTTTTTCAACTGCTAAAGCGGTTAAATCAACAGCTTGAGCCAACTCCATATCTGGAGCAATTTTTAATAAAATGGGCTTATCAGTCAGAGCTTTTGATTTCTCGAAAAGTTCTGTAATAAAAGCTTCGTTTTGTAAATCACGAAGACCTGGGGTGTTAGGTGATGAGATATTGATAACAAGATAATCTGCGTAAGTATGTAAAGCTTCAATAAGTGTAGTGTAATCACTCACCGCATCAGCTTCGCTTGTTAGTTTGTTTTTTCCAACATTTACACCAATAGGCGTATCAAAAGGAGCAATCTTTTTTAAGCGTCTCTCAATCAATGCAAGACCATCATTGTTGAATCCCATAGCATTTTGAAGTGTCTCTTCTTCGATATGACGCCACATTCGAGGTTTTGGATTTCCCTCTTGTGGCTTTGGAGTAAGTGTACCAATCTCGGTACAGCCAAAACCAAGGGCTTTCATACCGTGTATCATTGTGGCATTTTTATCAAAACCTGCTGCAAGTCCGACAGGGTTTAAAAAAGTACGTCCAAAAAGTTCTTGATTTAAAATTTTATTATCAATAAAATGCTTTTTTGTCCAAGGAGAAAAAAGAGCAGGAAAGCTTGTAGCGGCACTTAAAAATATCTCTGCATAGTGATGTGCAGTTTCAGGTTCAAGTTTAAAAAGAATGGGTTTTAGACTCTGATAAAAGCTCATATATTTTCTACTTTATTTCAATTTTAGTCGTGGATTATACTTAAAATTTGATTAATAAAATGTTACATGTAAAATTTACTTATCTAAGCGTTCCCAAAAAGTCCCCTCAGCCGTATCCATAATGCTGATCCCAAAAGCTAAAATCTCATCTCGAAGTGCATCTGAGCGCTCAAAATCTTTCGCTTTCTTAGCTTCACTACGTTGAATAATTAAGTTATCAATTGCTGTTTTAGTAGCTTCATCTATTCCAAATTGAAAATATTCAAAAGGATTTTGAGTACCAAATCCGAGTAGATTTTGTAAAAAGGCTAGGTTAGCAACACTTTCACGTTTTAAAACCTTGTTTTTAGCGTTAGCATCAAGCCCTTCATTGGCGTTTTGAATCATCTCATCTATAAGCGCGTAGCTAATAGAGACGTTCATATCGTCATTTAAAGCTTCCATGATTTTATCTTGAAAATCAGTTTTTATCTCTGTTACTTTAAGTCCAAAAAGACGTTTTTTAAGACGATAGAGTTTATCAAGACGTTTTTTAGAGGCGATAAGATCATCTTCATTAAAGTTAAAATTACTGCGATAGTGGGTACTAAGGAGGTAGTAACGTAAAACTTCACCGCTATAATTTTTGAGTGCATCTTTAATAAAAAAACTATTGCCTAAGCTTTTAGACATTTTTTCACCGTCTATATTTACAAAACCATTATGCATCCAGTACTTTGCAAGTTCATGATTGCTAGAACAGCGTGTCTGCGCTGCCTCATTTTCATGATGCGGAAAGAGTAAATCAGCACCACCACCATGAATATCAATAGCAAATTCACCATCTTGTGCAAGGTGTTTTTCTATCATGGCAGAACACTCTAAATGCCAACCAGGACGACCTTTTCCAAAAGGAGATTCAAAGGCAATACTCTCATCATGCACCCCTTTCCATAGAGCAAAGTCAGTAGAATTGATTTTACATGTAGAACTTTCTACTCGGCTTATTGTTTCGTCTTCATCTTGTTTACGACCTGAAATACTAAGGTAAGAGGCATCACTTTTGGTATTAAAATAGACATCACCCTCATCTGTTGCGTAAGCATGTTTGGCATCTATTAAATCTTGAATCATCTGTGTCATGGCTTCGAGTGATTCGGTAGCCTTAGGCTCTAAATCAGGACGAACCACACCTAAGGCATCCATATCACGATGGTATGCTTGTGTGTAGGTGTCAGTAAGCTCTTGAATACTTATACCACTTTCACTCGATTTTTTAATAATCTTATCATCAATATCAGTAATGTTTTTAGCAAAGATAAGTGTATAGTTGTTCGCACGAATTACACGAGAAAGCAGATCAAATACCAAAGCACTTTTAGCATGACCTAGATGAGCATCATCATAAACAGTAGGACCACAAACATACAGAGTAACACGAGAAGGGTCTTGTGGTTCAAACAGACGTTTTGTTTTTGTAACCGAGTCAAATATATACATGTAAAAGTTCCTTAAAAAGTAGCACTAAAGCGATAAAAACTAGACTACTTGTAAGCCAAATGAGGCTAAATTTATTCGCGATTATAGCTAAAAAGTGAGTATAGCCAAATGCTTTGAGTGTCATAATAAAGCCAATAACACCGCTAATAGAGGTTGCAAGAGCAAGTCCTGCGGCTTGAAGTGGTGCGATAAGTGCTAATGAAAGTATAATATTTGCAATTAATGAAAATGTAGCAATCTTAGCAGCTTCACCTTGACGATTTTGAGCATAGAGCCAGAGTGAAAAAAGCTTTTGTAAGCCAAAAGGAAGCAGACCAATCAGATACATCTGTAGTACAAAAGAGGTATTAAGTGTGTCTTTACATGTAAAGGCTCCCCTCTCAAAAAGAAGCCATGTAATCTCTTGGGATAAGATTACTCCACCAATAGTGCTAAAACTAAGCAAAAAAGCTAAAAACCAAAAAGCCTTTGAGAGCATTGCAGAAGCTTTGTTTTCATCATCATGCTTTAAATGGCGTGCAATTTTAGGAAAGAGTGCAATAGTTGTTGCAATAGCAAAAAGTGCTAAAGGAAGCTGAAATACCCTATTGGCATAGTAAAGATAACTAATAGAGCCTGTGGCTAAAAAACTTGCTAGCCATGTATCTAAAAAAGCAGAAAATTGTGCAGTAGAATTACCCCAGATAGCTGGAAAAAATTGCCCTTTAAAGCGTTTGACTTCATTTTTAATGGCAGTAGATTTCTTTTTAAAATATTTTCCACCACCAAGAAGTAAAGGAAACAGATTGACTTTATAAAGTGCAATAAGATGTGCAATCAGTTGTGTTGCTCCGCCAATAACTACCCCGTAGCTTAAATATAAAACAATTTCACTTTGAGCCATCTCTTTAGAAAGTAAAAGGGCAATAATCATTGTGATATTAAGCAGTCCTGTCGCAAAGGCTGTTGTTGCAAAATGATTTTTATATTGTAAAAGGGTGCTTAAAAAAGTAACAGCAAAGATAAGAGGCAGATAGAAAAAATTAATAGCAACATAGGGAGCGGCTATTTCTACTGTTTTTTCATCAAAACCGATGGCCATTGCTTTTGCGGAAGCTTCTGGAAAAATATTGACAAGCATTGTGATAAACATGATGATTGCTAAAAAGAGAGTGAAAATATAGAGTGAAAAGACCCCTTTATGACGTGAGCGTGTAAAAGCAGGCAAAAAGGCTTGCGTAAAAGCACCTTCAGCAAAAATACGTCTAAAAAGATTGGGTAACTTAAAGGCGATGAAGAAGACATCACTATAAATATTGGCACCTAAATGTGATGCCATCAATAAATCTCGAATGAAACCTAGAATACGTGAGAATAAAATGCCGAAACTGTTGGTGAATATTGCTTTAAACATGGTATATTAATTGCTTTTTACAAAAGTTTAACCAATTATTGATTAAAATGCATTACGTATATAAAGGTAGGCAATGCCAAAAGCTAAAGAGAATGATGTTTTAAAGACTAAGGGGCAAAAAATTATTCAGCCTGTCGTTGTCCGTACGGATAATGTTGCTAAAGAACTTATACGCATCTCTTCAGCTCACAAAGTCCCAGTAAATAGCCTTGACTTCACGCTCTTAAATATTCAAACTTTTACTAAAAGTGGTGCAAATGAGAGTGAAGATTGGTATGAGTTAAGTGCTGATGAACTCAAAGACCTTGAGAATGATTCGCAACTTTTAATACCAGCTTTTCAAATAAGACAGACTTATGAAATTGAAGTTTTTACCTTAGAAGAGACCCCGCCTTTATCTACGATTAATGTCTCTATTGGTGCAAATTCAACAATGACAAAAGTATATCTTACCATCAAAGCAGGTTCTAAGCTTGAATATTATGATGGTTTTTCTAATGATTTTGTGCATTTGATTAATAAGAAAAAATTACGAGCACATCTGATGATTGGCTTATTTGATTCGGTCATGGGTGATATGGTGAGTTCAATGCGAGCAAAATTACAAGTTAATGATCGTATGAATTTTGAGAAAAAAGAGATTTTACAGATTGCACAGGGTATTGATCCTGTAGAAACTATTAGCGATGATTTAATTTTACACTATGAAAACAGAGAAGATGATATAGAAAATGAACTGCAACGTGTTGATTATTCAAAACGTGGATATCTACTTAGTGCCGTTGAAGATGAGCTTTTAATCGAATATATTAAACCAAAATTAGGAAGCCCTGGGCGTAACTGCAGAGGTGAATTTTTAGAACCTCTTGAACCCATTATTTCACACGAACCTACATTTAGTGTAAGTGACAAAATAGCTGTTGTTGATAGTGAAGAAAACATACTCTATCGTTCTAAAGAAAATGGCTATGTTACCTTTGAAAATGCCACCTATGATATTAAAACAGAAGTTGATATTGGAGAAATTAGCTTTAAAACGACGGGTTCTATTGAAACAGATCTAGATGCGGAAGTTTCTATTAATGTCAAAGAAAAAGATGTTTTAAAAGATGCTATTGGCATGGGAATGGAAGTCGAGGTGAATGAAATTCATGTTGATGGGAATGTGGGACCTAACGCTAGAATTCGCTCTATGAATGCCAAAGTTGAAGGGCAAACTCATAAAAGTTCTTATATGGAATCTGATGTTTTAAATATCAATATTCACAAAGGAAAAGCGAAAGGTCGAGAGATTCATATTACACGTTTAGAGCATGGTGAAGTAATAGGTGATAGTGTAACAATAGCTCAAGCCTTAGGTGGTAAGGTGACTGCACGTGAAATTAAAATTGAAACCTTAGGCTCTCATGTTAAACTCACTGCCTCACAGAGTATTAGTATCAATAAACTTCAAGGTGGAGAAAATACACTGATCATTGATCCATTAAGCTCATCTAAGCTTCAAGATGATGCTTCTGAAGAGATGCTAAAACTTGACGAGACAAAAGAGAGTCTAAAAAGTTTAGAAGCTGAGATTAAGCGTAATTTAGATCTTATAAAGAAAAATGAAGCAACTTTTTTAGATATTAAAAAACGTCTTATTCATTATAAGAAAAATGGTGTCAAAATGCCTGCTGCTTTTGTAAAAAAATATAAACAGTTCAAATTT
>JAYEPE010000263.1:0-2047 GCA_034723735.1 Campylobacterota bacterium
ATTAGCCACGGGTTGACTAGATGCATTTTTAACAAACTCTGAATACACTTCTTTTAATGAGTTTTCAATGAGTCCTGAAGATAATATACAGACATACTTAGCCCAATGAGATTGAAGCTCAATACTTCCGTTAGTCGCTTCGTCAGTTTTTTTTAGCAAGTCTTTTAGTGCTTGTAGTTGCCTGTTAATTTCTCTATTCTTCATTTTGCTTTTTCAAATGCTTCTTGAGCAATTTTTATCCTTAATGAAACATTTGTATCATCTGAAGTGGATTGTGATACAGCTTTGATGAAGGAGTCATTTTCAAGTAACTTTTTATAGCAGGATGCAAATGAATCACTATCATTTATTGGCCCTTTATGAATGCGCGTCGCTACGCCTGACATTACCGAGTCAAAAACCGCCGCATTTATTCCGCGCTCTAACTTAAAAGCTCCTTTTCCGATAGACTCGAAAATTAGCGAAATCGTATTTTTAAACAAGACTTCGAAATCTAAGAGTAATGCATCAGTCGCGTTTTTATGATTTGCGGTAAATCTGTTAAGAAATTCATTCATCGGTTTTTTGTAAAGTTCACCTGATATATGTATGGCTAAAAATCTTAAAATTAGCTCTACATCCTTAAGCCTTTTGTGGGGTTTTCCGAATATTTCCCTCCAATCTGCATAAGAATTTAACTCATTAATAAGATCGATGAGCTTTCCATGATATAGGGCGGATCTTATTTCCTGCGCCGTCAATTTGCGACCACCAGAGTTGAGTCTTTCGAATACATGATAGATACTGGTATCGTCACCGTCAGGTGACTCTTGTTTTATGATTGTCGCATGAATTATTGTATCGTTAAGATTAACTCGGTCACTTTCATCTAAATCACTATAGGTTTTCCCTTCATATTTTTCTTGAACACCGTACAATTTAAAAACGCGATGTGTTTTTTCTTCTTTATTTGGATTGAATATTCCATCAAAGTAATATTTAAGTGTTTTCAGTCTTTGCTGACCATCAATTACTAATAATTTATTGGTACCTGGCTCTTTTGCTAAGAAGACACCGGGAACAGGTAATCCAAATAATAATGACTCGATAAACCTAGATGCGTCTTTAATGTTCCATACGTAATCTCTTTGGAAGGGTGGTATGAAAATATCACCTCTATTAAGTCTTTTCACACACCCTTCAACGTCATAATCTGCCCCATAACTTGTGATATCGTAATTTTTTGGTGCTATTGTTGTGTCACTATCAGTTTCATCAGTAACTGTCTCTTGATCTGTCATTTTGTAATCCCCACAATATTTTCTCTTTATTTGTTCTGTTAATAATCCAATAAGTCCACTTGTCGTTGACCAGGTTGTTTTGACCCTGTTCGTTAATGTCTAAGGCTGAAAGTTGAGGAGTTGTCATGATTTTTTGCAGGTATGTGACTCCTCAACACAAGAACTTTACTTTATATTCTCTACCACCTTATAAACATGGGTGCCGGTTTTGGAGGGCCAGCGTTCTTCCCGGTTTGTGTCAAGAGCCTTGGCTCTGGTAATAGCATCCTCAATATGTTCCGTAAATTTTGTCGGATCGAGATTGGAGCTGTTGTATCCGCCGAGGAGGTTTTTTAGTTTTTGTTTCATCTGCCTGGCGTTTATGGGTTGGTGATCTAAATCATCGTGATGCAGATAGAGCCATACTTCAAAGCAGGGATTACTCACGGCCAGCTGGAATTTTTTTTGGCCGGCCTGGCTTACAACAGTAGCAAGATTTTTATCTCCCCAGCGATCGACATCGACCATCAGCCATAGTTCATCATCTTCTTTGAGCTGGTATTCTTTCTTGAACCTTTTGAGTTGCTCCAAGATATGTGCGGGAGCCGATTTGTTGTCTTCATTGGTTATCACCTTGACCTGGCAACCTCGGTTGCCAAACATGGAGAAATATTGTTTCTCGGTCTTGCGGCCTTCGGTGGCAATAATAAAAAGGCTGGCATCACGGTTTGGTGTAGGCTTGCTGCGCCGGTCGATTGGGCGTTTTCGTCTTGATGTTAGAGTCATGA
>JAYEPE010000264.1:0-10413 GCA_034723735.1 Campylobacterota bacterium
AAACCCAACTACTGGAAAAAGAGAAAGATATAACAAAAACGAGGAGACTAATAATTTCCCTAGCGGAAAATTATCGCTCACGACGACCGTTATCAACAGCTTATAAAACTACATTTATTTCTATTTGTGCTAAGTTCAAGTATAATATAGTATTGAATCTTTAAGAGTTAGGTATTTAAAAATGGACATTATTAAAAACAGCATGTTGTCTCTTGCATTAGCAGGAACTTTAACAGCTTCACAATTCAGTGAAAATGCTAAAGACTATTTCCCAAATAAAACATTACAAGAATTAAATACTGAAAAACAAAATATAAAAAAATCAAAAAAACATATTTATTTAGATTCTGAAAAAATACAAAACCTTGAAAAGCAGCTTGATATTATGCTTGGAGTAAATAATAGAACATTTGAAGATTTATTCCCGGCATTAGAAATATCACTTCAGCAATGGATTAAAGATGATAGAGAAAATGTTTATTCTGCATTGAAGTTTTTAGATGATGCTTTTGACGTAAGAATGAAACAATACTCTAATTTAAAAGATATCTATAAAAATTCTAATGTTTCATCTGTTCATATGGATAAAATCAAAGAGATGGTTAGTCTAACTGCTCAAGCAAAGAAAAAAGTTAAAGAATTAGAAAATCAAGTTAAAATTTTATTAGAAGCAGAAAAAGTCTTTATTGAAATGAATTCTAAAGTTCAGTTTCAACTATCTGATTATTGGCTACCTTCTATTTTAGAAAAAGACAATGCGCTACTAATTACTATTAATGATTTAAAAAACGATGATTTTGATTCACTCAATCAATTAGAAGATGAATTAAATGGGTACTTAGAGTCAAAAACAATTGATATTATTACACTAGGTTAAGTATGGATAATCTAACCTATTCTAAAGAATTAAATACATTTTCGTTTCAATTTAATAAATCACAATTTGAATATATTTCAGGCGAAAAGGGGTCGGGTTATAACTATAACTTTATCTCAAAACTTAAATGGATAATTATATATAAATAACTTCTAATTACGATATTAAGTGAGTATCCAAGTTTAGACGGTAACAGTATTAAGAAACTCAAACTCTTGCTTAATATTATTATATTGAGAAATTAAAAACTATAAACTTAAACTACCATTGCTCTTACATGTACTCCTTAGCCCGAGAAGCAAAGTAGAGCGATACGCTATCTTCATACTTTACATGTAAGTCATGAAACTGGGTATATGCCTCTTGAAATTTTGATGCTTTATAGAGTGCCATAACCTTGTCGTAATCCATTTTCAGAGATTGTGTTTCAGGGGTACGTCGCATTAACTCATAGAGCAATACTTTCTCTTGTTTTCCCTTTACTTGTACAGGTTCAATCTCTCGTACTAAGAAACTACTATCAATTTCATGATAGGTCATCTCTGTAATTAAAATCATACAAGAATAAATTTTTGTCTGTCCTTCAATACGTGATGCCAGATTTACCCCATCTCCCATGATTGTATAATTAAAACGATGCACAGAGCCCATATTTCCAACAACAACTTCAGCAGTATTGATTCCTATACCAATATTGATTTGAGGTAAGCCTTCACTGAGAAGTTCACCGTTGAGTTTTTTTAGGGAGTCTTGCATCTGAAGCGCCGTATTACACGCAGCATTGGCGTGGTTTTCTAAAGAGATTGGAGCATTATAAAATGCCATAACCGCGTCACCGATATACTTATCTAACATTCCATTATTTTCCAAAACAGCTTCTGTCATTGGAGTAAAATAACGATTTAAGAGTGAAGTTAGCTTCTCAGGATCCATATTTTCAGAGATACTTGTAAAACCACGAATATCGCTAAACAAAATAGAGAGCCGTTTCTTCTCACCTCCTAATTTTAAGGCATCTGGATGTTTTATTAACTGTTCTAAAAGAGATTCAGAGAGATAACTAGAGAAGGCATTTTTTAAAAATCGACCACTATTTTCTTGAAGACGAAAGGCAGTTACTTCAATAACCAAAGCACTTAACATGAGTGCAAGCAGAGGATAAAAAAGGTCAATATAGATCATCTGTGTAACAAAAAGATAACGGATAAATCCGTAAAGCAGAAGATACGCCAAAAGATTTATACTCACACGCTTAACAATCTCATTTTGAAAGCGATAAATCAAAAAAGGTAGCAGTATCATAATAAGTATCACTATCGCACCTATATTGCGCGGTTCGATAATAAGATGATTCGCTAACACATTTGAGAGAAAAGTATAATGCAACAGTGGTCCATACATGGCTCCCATAGGAGTAGCACGAACATCACTAGCTCCCACTTCAGTAATACCTAAAATTACAATCTTATTTTCAAAATACTCTGCTTTAATCTTAGTATCATATACATCTTCAAAAGAGACAATATTATATTGATCAGCTTGATAATAATTTAAACGTACAAAACCACGTTTATCTACTCCAATACTAAAATCAGATAGCTTTACATGTAAGGCATCTTCTCTAGTGATATCACTGTTTAATAAAAGGCGAAGAGTTTGAACACCCAAAGAAGGGTATAAGAGATTTTTAAAATAAAAGGCTATAGGATAGGCACGAAAAAGATGATCACTCTCTCGTAGCGTTGAAAAAGTACCTGAAAGTGTACATGATTGTAAAATATTCACAATATTAAGCTCTGCAAAATCAGCCGCAACAAACTGAGGAGTATGATACTCAGCCACACTACTTTGTAAGCGATCTAAAACAGAATCTTCAAGAATATCTTCTTGAAGTGCTGAAACTTGCTGTGTTGCCTTATGTCTTAGGAAAAAGCCACAAACACTATTAGTATCTTCTAATGCTTGAGTGAGTTGTTCATCTTCTTCATCGCTAGTTACCTCAGAGAAAACCATATCCGTCACAACAACATCTGCTTGATGAAATTTTTCAATCCCCTGAGCTACAATAGAGCGTTTCCATGGCCAACGACCAAAACGGTTTACGCTTTTTTCATCTATTGCTACAAAAACAATGTCTCTATAGGGTTCTTTGTGTTGCAGATCAAAATTAATGTCATTGAAACGTAGCGAAAAAGTCTCAAAAGGTTCAACTTTAAAATACCACAAACTCAAAGAGAGTGTTGAGACAACAACAAATATGAGTACAAACAGAACTCCTTTTTTCATCTTCAGCTCACTTTATAAGAGATCACTCATTAAAGAGTGATTTAAATTCATCAAACTCAGCCTTGCTTTCTTGACTTAATGAGGCTTCATCCACACGTTTATTGTTAAAAGAGACTTGCTTTCCTGCTTCAAGATCAAAGGATTTTACGATTAGCTTACTTCCTTTGAGTTGTTCTTGCTTATACGCTTCAAAAGCATTACTCTGCTCTAAAAGAAAGCGATCGTACTCAGCGATAATTTTTTGACGGTACAACTCATACGCTTCACCAACACTTTCAATACCAATACGCCCTTCTTCTAGAGCAATCGAAGCATTACCATCAGATTTAACAATAAAAGAAGTCCCTTTAATACCGATAATAGCAAAAGGTGTACTCACTCTAAGCGCACCTGAACGATCTCGTTTACTGATCTTGTAATAGACACTTCCACTGTTTTGAGCCACTTCAATAAGGGAAGGAAACTCTATACTTGAACTCCCTTTAAGCACTATCTCTGAACCATCAAGCAGACGAATCAGAGCAGACGCTGAAGAACTTGTACTTAAGCGATCACCAATATCAATTTTCTGACCCTGCTTCACACGAATTTTTTTAATACTATCTGCTTTTAAAAGCTTAACGCTCCCTTTGAATTTCTCAACAACAGCAATCTCTTTTGCACCCAACATGCTCATAAACATCAGAACAATAATAAAAAATTTCATAATACCTCTTTTGTAGTTTAATAATTCTATTGTACTGCCATTTGACTAAAAGTCCTATGATATAATAATATCAAAAAAGGCTAATGATGTCTTACAAACCTGTAATAGCTATCAGTATTGGTGATTTAAATGGTGTTGGTATTGATATTGCCTTACGTTCACATAAAACTATATCACTTACATGTAAGCCCCTATACTGCATCGATAAAACCATGCTAGAACAGGCTTGTATGCGTTTACATGTAAAGATTCCTGATGATTTTGAGACGCTAAGTGTTGGTGATGATTTTGAGATTCAAGCAGGTCTTATTTCAGAAAAAAGTGGGCGTTATAGCTATGACTCTTTTATGAAAGCGATAGAACTTTGTGAAACAAGTGAGGCTGATGCGGTAGTAACCTTACCTATTCACAAAGAAGCTTGGGCCAAAGCAGGTCTGAATTATGTTGGACATACAGACCTTCTTCGTCAACACTTCAATCAAGAAGCTATTATGATGCTAGGGTGTGAATCAATGTATGTGGCACTCTTCACAGAGCATATTCCTCTCAAAGAGGTTCCCTTACATGTAAGAGTTCCGCAACTCACTACTTTTTTACTTGATTTTTTTAAAACAACACAAGCTGACAAGGTTGCCGTCCTTGGATTAAATCCTCATGCTGGGGACAATGGGGTATTAGGAGATGAAGAAAAATATATTAGCGAAGCTATTGCTTATGTCAATACAAAAATTGGTTTAAAGATTTTTGATGGTCCTATTGTACCAGATGTAGCATTTACACCCCACTTTAGAGCACAATACAGATACTTTATCGCTATGTATCATGATCAAGGTCTCGCTCCACTTAAAGCACTCTATTTTGATGAAAGCGTGAATATCTCACTCAATCTTCCCATTATTCGCACATCTGTCGATCATGGGACTGCTTTTGATATCGCTTATCAAAAAAATGCCAATACCTTAAGCTATCATAACGCCATCAAAGCGGCGTTATCATTAATCTAAACTTTTCTCTCAGCTAATATAGCATCAAGCAAGCTAAAGATCTGATCACTACCCTCTTCCATTTCATATACATATTTAATAATATTAGAACAATTAGAATGTTCAGGATTGAACTGCTCAAAAATTTTAAGAGTAGCATCATGTACTTTTTTATGTGGTGGTAAAATTTTAGAATAACTTGGTGCTGAAGAGAAACGTTCTTTTCCTTCTCCACTTTCATACCATTTTCCTAAACGACAACTATGGTGATCTACAAAAGTAAAGGCAGGTTCATTCCTAAAAGCACTCAGGTAAGTATTGACTTTCCAAATAACATGATCTGTTTTAGCTAAGGTCACAAACATATGGTCACGCATATGAACCACAGCACTATTCATGGAATCCATCTGTGCAACACTACTATCAATATGTGTCTGTAACATTGAAACGTACTTAATCATTGACTCAATATTATTACTCATACTATCTGATTTTTCAATCATATCATGCGTCTCTTGCTGAATAGATTTAATCACGATAGAAATCTCACCTATCGCTTTTTGTGTGCGATCAGCTAATTTTCGTACTTCATCGGCGACAACCGCAAAACCTCGGCCATGCTCACCCGCACGCGCCGCTTCAATAGCAGCATTAAGTGCCAATAAGTTAGTCTGTTCTGCAATATCTTTGATTAATATAATAATATTATTAATCTCACCAGCGCGTTCTGATAGAGAATTTACTGACTCTATTGATTCGGCTGAAGATTGCTCTAAAGTATTTGAAGTATCTGAAATACTTTCAATTTCATGATAAGATGCTTTAGCAGTCTCTTTTGCTGAAGCAATTCCCGTAGCAATATCTTTAGAATCACCTACCGCTTCTATAAGATTACCTTGTATAGTCAAGAGCCCTTTGGCAGTCTGTTCATTCTCATATAGTGCTAAATCTATGCGATGCTTATTGTCATCATCATTTTGTGATGAATTTACTGCTGCTTGAGTATCTCGTAACTGCTTTTCAAGCTCACTATTGTTCAATTCAAGCTCAGCAATTCTTCGAATGAGATTACGATTCTCTTTTTCTAAACGTTCATTATCATTTGAAAAGAAACCCATTTCTATCTACCTTTTTGTAGTGTAATACGCATATCTTATCATAAAAGAGTGTCATTATGAAGTAAGTTATAAGCCGATTTAACTTATAGTTTCGCATGAAACATAATGATTTTAATTTTTTAACTATATTTTCAAATATTTCTCATGCATATTTTCAAATTAAACTCCACGACGATATTTTTCATAAAGCATTTACTCAGACAGCTAAAAAAGAGTTTGCTCAAGATGATCATGATATCAGCATATCGTATATAAACAATCTCTCTCAAGATCTTTTTGAAGCACTTTTTCTAAAAAAACAGAAAAATCTACGTATGACTATTTCTGAAATTCAATCTTTAATTCGAACGCCATATACCTTAGAGAGTTTTTTATCAAATTATTTTTATATTGTGCTTAATGAATATATAAAGTCTTTTTACAATCACCGTCTAGGATGGAAGCGCATCTCACGTTTCAGCGCTGCTATAGAAGACTTTATTGATTGGTGTCAAACACTTGAACATCAAAATGAAGAAAATCTTTTTTATCTCACTCCTGAAGATCGAATCGTAGCTAATCTTGAAGATATTCGTAAGAAAAAAGTTAAAATAAACGTTCTCAATACCTATCAAGGTGTCCCTATACAGTATAAAGCTTCTGTCGTTCATACAGCAGAAAACTGTGTCTATCTGAAAACCCATCCTATTCAAGAAGCAGCAGCTCGTGATCAAAAAGGGATATATATTTTAGGTACGGGTTCTATTGAATATGATATTTATGCTCAAATAAAATTGGTGAAATATAAGGGTCACACTCTTTTAGAATTGCGTTCATTTAATATTCTTAAAGAGAGTCTCTCTCAGCGTCAAGGGGTACGGGTACAACCTAAAGAGAGCATCGCACTGACATTGCTTCATGCTAAGCGCTCTTTTAAAGTCCACCTTTTTGATATCTCTCTTGGTGGTCTTGCTATTATTACCTCACAAAAAGTTGATATTCCTGAGTTTACCCCAATTCAAATCAGAATTTCTGAGCTCCTTTTTGGTAAAACCATTACTATTAACGCTACATTTGTACAAACTTCTAAATTTGAAGAGAATAAAAAATTGCATTTTAAACTCAACCTCAAATCATCCCAAGAGACCCTGCTGAGTCGCTACATTGCAAAACGTCAAAATGAGATTATCCAAACATTAAAAAAATGGATTTAGCTACAGATTTTCCTCTTCTTTTAAGTATGCATCAATAGAATTAGCCGCGTCTCTACCCATGCCCATAGCTAAAATAACAGTAGCTTGTCCAAGAGTGATATCGCCTCCTGCCCAGACACCTGCTTTGGTTGTTTTTCCTGTCTTTGCGTCAGCTTCTATATTGCCCCATTGATTTAGTTTTAGACCTTCTGTTGTATTGGTTAATAGAGGGTTAGCGCTTGTCCCTATCGATATAATGGCTAAATCACAGTTGATATAATCATGCTTACCTTCTATTGCCACAGGTCTGCACCTACCTCCCTCATCGGGTTCTCCTAGCTCCATTATTTGACAGTTTATTCCTGCCAATCTACCATTAGCATCCCCAATAAATTCTATTGGCGAGGTCAGAAAACGAAACTTGACACCCTCTTGCTCAGCATGATGAAGTTCAATCTCTCTTGAAGGTGCTTCTTCTTTGGTGCGTCGATATACAACTGTAACACTTCGTGCTCCTAAACGTATAGCTGTTCTTGCTGAATCCATAGCAACATTACCTGCACCTAAAATAACAACATTTCTTCCGGGGATAATAGGAGTGTCGTAGCGCGGAAAATCAAATGATTTCATCAAATTAGCACGGGTTAAATACTCATTTGCTGAAAAAACACCGCTTAAATCTTCTCCTGGTATATGAAGAAAATTGGGAAGCCCTGCCCCAACACCAACAAAGACCGCATCAAAGCCCATCTCTTGCAAAAGCTCATCAATATCAATCGTTCTACCAATAACGTGATTGCACTCAATACGTACACCAAGATCTTCAAGAGCTTTTAGCTCATAATCTACAATATCTTTGGCTAAACGAAACTCAGGAATCCCATACAGTAACACACCCCCTGCTTTGTGAAGTGCCTCATACATAATAACTTCATGTCCTTTTTTGGCCAAATCACCCGCTACAGTAATTCCCGCAGGACCACTGCCAACAACTGCCACTTTTTTACCTGTTTTAGCAGGAATTTCGACAATATTTTTAACCCCACTATCACGTGCCCAATCCGCAATAAACATCTCAAGATTACCGATAGCTACCGGTTCAACACCCTCTTTCTTTCCTACAACACAGACAGCTTCACATTGAATCTCTTGGGGACAGACCCTTCCACATACGGCTGGAAGTGCAGTTCTATCCCAGACAGTATCGATAGAACCATCCAAATCACCCTCTACAATTTTTTCTAAAAATTCAGGAATATTAATGCCAACAGGACAGCCTACAATACATTGGGGATCTTTACATTGAATACAACGTGCTGCTTCAAGTTGTGCTTCATGGAGACTATAGCCTAAGGTGACTTCATCAAAACATTTTCTTCGAATTTCAGGTGCCATCTCTGGAATATGCTGTTTGGGTATAGAGCGACGCTCTTTTTTAGTTAAATATTTAACTTCAGTTTCAAACTCCATCATCTACTCCTAGTTATCATTTAATTTACAATATTCATTATCAGAACATTGTTCTTCTAGGGCATATGCCCCCAATCGTCGTATCAGAGAATCATAATCAACCTGATGGCCATCAAACTCAGGACCATCTACACAGGCAAATTTTATCTGCTTATCTATCGTAACTCGACAGCCGCCACACATCCCCGTTCCATCAATCATAATAGGATTAAGACTTACAATAGTAGGAACCTTATACTCTTTAGTCATCATAGAGACAAACTTCATCATAGGAACAGGACCAATTGCAACTACTTGGCTGATATTGCCCTCTTCTAAAAGTTTTTTTAACTCATCAGTAACAAAGCCATGATGTCCTTTTGAACCATCATCGGTACAGATTTTCAAATCATGCGATACCTGAGACATTTTATCTTCCAAAATTAAGTAACGCTCACTACGTGCACCTAAAATTGTTGTCACATTATTACCTTTTTCATAATTAGCTCTGGTAATAGGATGCAGTACTGCGGTACCAGTTCCACCCCCAACGCAGACAACTTTACCCTCAAATTTTTCAATATGCGTAGGAGACCCTAAAGGTCCTACAATATCTTGATAGCCTTCTCCTACCTCAAGTGAGCTAAAGTGTCGTGTACTTTTACCTACTACCATATAGATAATAGTAATCGTTCCTTTTTTCTTATCTACTTCTGCCATAGTAAGAGGAACTCTCTCTCCTGTTTCATTAGCTTTGACAATAACAAACTGCCCTGGCTGTGCTTTTTTAGCTATTTGTGGGGCTTCAATTTCATTGGAAAAAATAGACCCATCTGCCATCATCTCTTTTGCTACGATTGTAAACATCTCAATTCCTTGCATTAAACAGTGCGTAAAGTATATAGAATTAAAACTTATTTTTATTATAATGTTGTACAATATGTATAAATTATACTTTAGGAGAGTAGAGATGAATTCTAATTCTATAAAAGTACATCATGAAATGGAAGAACGCTATGCAAGGCTTGTATTGGAGTATTTTTCAAACCAACAGAGAAAAGATATATGTGATGCAGTAGCAGAAACCATTGAAACATTAGATAGTGCACCGTCACTAATAGTAACACCTAAGCCAAATCAATGCGGTGAGTACAGCATAGAATTTCATGATGATTATGATAAAGAGAGTTTTGCTTTTTTTGAAGAACTTATTAAAGAGCTTAAAATTCCCAAAGCTGATATTGACTAATTAAGAGAGTCTATTTTTATAATCTTCATAGCCAAACTTATGGCTTACATGTAAAGAACCATCTTTTTTTAAAATTCCTAATGAGGGAAGTTTTATCCCATTAAATGTTGTACTTTTTACAAAGGTATAGTGAATCTGATCTTCAAAAATAATTTTATCTCCAATTTCTAATGGCTTATCAAATGAATAATCACCCATAATATCTCCAGCAAGACAAGTATTACCCGCTAAACGATAGGTAAATGCTTTTTCTCCTGCCCTGCTTGCATCACGAACCTCAGCACGATATGGCATTGCCAAGGTATCAGGCATATGAGCTTCTGCAGAAGTGTCTAATATTGCGGTTTTCATTCCATTATCTATAATCTCAAGTACAGAACTCACAAGATAACCACATTCCCAAGCCACTGCTTCACCTGGTTCGAGATAAACTTCTATATTGTTATAGCGTTTTTTAAAGGCTTTAATCACTCCGATAAGTCGATCCACATCATAATCCTCTTTAGTGATATGATGACCTCCACCAAAATTGATATATTTCATACCCTCAATATACGCACCAAATTTCTCTTC
>JAYEPE010000265.1:0-2019 GCA_034723735.1 Campylobacterota bacterium
GGGATAATGAAGAAAGAATTTATTTCATCTAGGAAGTTCCCAAATCTCCTTTGGGATGCATCAAATTTAATCATCATAGCAATAGTTATAACATTTATTGCAGCAATATTGGAAGTCTATGTCACAACAATGGTATTTAGATAAAAATGAAACCTTTTATAATCAAAATGCCATTGATAATGAAGCTCATATACACTCAGATAATTTATTAACCCGGTTTTCTGGGAATGGCATTAAGATAGCTATTATAGATGATGGATTGGATATGGCTCATGAAGATTTAAGAAATTCAATTGTCGCTTCATATGATTTAGATACAAAAACTTCAAATGTTTTACATACTAATCAAAGTCAATATCATGGTACAGCGGTGACCGGGATTATAGGAGCAAGAGTAAACTTAAAAGGTATTGCAGGAATTGCAAGCAAATCCCAAATCATATTTTTAAAGTATAAAGAGAGTATGAGTGATAGCCAAACAATAGAACTTTTTAATAAAGCTGAGGAGTTTGGAGCAGATATTATAAACTGCAGTTGGGGCACTTATGATGTCTCAGACGCAGTAAAAGAAAAAATAGTAGATTTGGCAAACAGTGGAAGAGATGGCAAAGGCACTATCATAGTTTTTGCAGTTGGAAATGATAATCAAAATATGGGAAATGATGAATCAGCAATACCTGAGGTAATAGCAGTAGGAGCTACGGATAAAGACAACTTAAGAGCATGGTATAGCAACTATGGTGTTAATCTTGATGTAGTAGCTCCAGGAGGATACTACACAGGGATAACAACTATTGATAATACAGGAAGCAATGGTATCGCTTCAATAGATGAAAATTATCTTTTATATAATGATTCAAATTCCTTTATCGGAACATCCGCTTCTGCTCCGATAGTAAGTGGTGTTATAGCCCTTTTGTTAGAAAAAACCCCAAGTCTTAGAAGAGTTGAGATTGAAACTATTTTAAAAAATAGTAGCGATAAAATAGGCAGTGTAGTTTATGAGAATGGTAGAAATAATTATTATGGTTATGGCAAGATTAATTTATCAAGCATTATGAATTAACTTATTCAAAGTCTAATAAATAGTTGCTATAATTGTATCTATGAAATATATACTAATAGCATTTACACTTTTATTTACTGCCTGTAGTACCAAAAACTACGAAATCACTCAAACAAAAATAATCATTATAAAGTCACCAAAACTTAAATATGGGGATTTGGGTTATATCCGAAACTCTGATAAATCAATAGAGTTGGAACTCTTTGCAGCAGGAAAAGCAATAGAGAAGATAACTGTAAATCATCTCATCTGTACGAGTGAAGGGTGCATGAGTAAAGGAGCCTTTAATGAAGACTACTTAAATAGTGCCTATCCAAGTGACATACTGCAAAATATACTTCTTGGCACTGCTATATATAATGAAAAAAATATAGTTAAAACTAAAGATGGATTTATACAAGAGATAAAAGATGAGAGTGTAGATATTGTATATAGAGTAACTTCAAAAAGCATATTTTTCAAAGATAGAAGAAATAGAATAATTTTTAAAATAAAGGATACAAAATAATGAGTAATAAATTTGTAGGAGCACATACTTCAGCTAGCGGCGGTGTTTTTAATGCCGTAACAAATGCACAGAAAATCGGTGCCAAGGCTTTTGCTCTTTTTACTAAAAACCAGAGACAGTGGAAGGCAAAAGATTTAGATGCTGTAACTATAGATAAGTTTAAAAAAGCGCTTGATGAGAGTGGAATACTTCCTAAGCATGTTCTTCCTCATGATTCATACCTTATAAATCTTGGACATCCGGAAGCTGATAAGTTAGAAAAATCTAGAGATGCTTTTATAGATGAGTTGCAAAGATGCGAACTCTTAGGACTTGATAGACTAAATTTTCACCCTGGAAGTCATCTGAAGCAGATAAGTGAAGATGAGTGTTTGAGTAAAATATCTGAGTCTATTAACATAGCGCTTGATAAAACAAGCGGAGTTAGTGCTGTTATAGAAAATAC
>JAYEPE010000266.1:0-10261 GCA_034723735.1 Campylobacterota bacterium
CACCTGCTGCGCTCACATTAAGTGAATCAAAACCATGTTGCATCTCAATTTTAATTTTATAATCAAGCTTTTTCTCTACACGAGTACTTAAACCCTCACCTTCACTACCTAAAATCAAAGCTCGCTTACCCTTTACATGTAAGGATCTAATATCTTCACCTTCTAAAACTGCCCCGTAACAGGAAAAACCTTGGGTTTTCAAGTCATTTATAATATCATGTATATTATTTTCAACAATAACACTCATATCAAAAAGCGCTCCCGAACTTGTACGTGCTATGGTTTCAAAATTAATTGATTTGAGTCCAGTAATCACAACAGCATCAACACCCAAGGCATATGCTGAGCGAATAATAGCTCCAATATTACCAACATCAGTCAAGCCACTTAAAATAACAATAAATTCAGGTGCTTTAAGATCTGAAATTCCTATACGAGGTATTGGTTCAATTTCAGCTAAGAAACCTTGATGATTGCCACTTTTACTCATAGATTGGGCTGCATTTTGAGGGATACGTTTTACCTCAAATCCAAATTTCATCAGACGAGAATACTCTTTTTTATCGACCTCTTTGGCCAGATAAAGTTTTTGAATTTTATCACTGTGGTGTTGTATTAAATAATAAACACTCTGTTTTCCATATACTAACATGATGCTATTTTATCTCATTATTAATAAGGCGATTATAACACGCCTTGGGATTTTCACCCGTTATTTTTGCAATTAGCTTAGAAGCCGTTTTTTTAGGCAAATCAAAAGCTAAAATATCAACTTCACTTATTGTACTTCGATGAACCTCACCTGCTTCTATCACAACAACCCATTCACCCTTAATTACTCCTTGAAGCATTTGTATTAACTCCTGTGGCGTCCCATGATAATAGTTTTGATACTTTTTACTAAGCTCTTTAGCAAGAAATATCTGCCGCTTAGGCGCGTTTACATGTAAGGCATCAAGAAGCTTCATTAAACGGTGAGGAGATTCATATAAAACGGTACTAAAACCATTAAAAAGAGCCTCTTGGAGTGCAGCATTACGCTCACCACCTTTATGTGGCAAGAAACCATAAAAAAGCATCTGTGTTGTCACAAAACCACTTGCAACAAATGCTGTCAATACTGCATTAGCACCAGGGAGGACATCATATTCTAGCTCATTATCAATACAATAACGCACCAATGCCTGACCTGGGTCACTGATACCAGGCATACCTGCATCGCTTGCATAGATGATATTAGCATCAAAAAATGAAGGGTTTAATTTTTCAATAAAAGCTTTTTCATTATGAGAATGCAATGAGATAAATTGAGGCTCTTTTACATGTAAGCCATAGCGTTCACCTAAAAGCATAATCAATTTTTTAGTAACACGGGTATCTTCACATAAGATAATATCAGCTTTTGCAAAAGTATCAATGCTTCGAAGTGAAGTATCGGCGATATTGCCGATAGGGGTAGGAACGAGAGTAAGCATATACTCTCCTTTTTATGCGATATTAACCGCGGTTGTAACGTTTATTGAATTTCTCAATACGTCCAGCAGTATCTACAACTTTTTCTGAACCTGTAAAGAACGGGTGACATTCATTACAAATATCGATATGCATTGAATCTTTTGTTGAGTTAATTTGAAAACTGTTACCACATGCACATGTTACTTGACATGCCACGTTAGTTGGGTGAATTTCTTTTTTCATTTATTTGCCTTTTGAGTTACGTCATGTACGTAAATCTGTATATTTTTTAAATCCGTACGGGTGCGGATCATTTGAACTTGGGATTTTAGCAGAAAAATCTTTCTTTTACAACTTTTTAGCACCGTAAAAGAAAACTCCTCCAAGTATTTGATCACTAATATAGACAATTTCATAAGAGATATCTGAAATACCTTCAATAGGTTCATCGCAATGAAGCACCCCTCTATCTCCCATTTGCATATTAAAACTCAAAGTATCTTCCGCAGCATAAAATGATATTCCCGTTGATGAATTATCAAAAAGATAGACGCCAGGCTCTTTTGCTTTTCCACCATTTATAATATGGGCATGAATAGGAGGGGCTACAATCGTGCGTTTCATATTACGATTATTAAGAACCACTTCAAAGCCATCCGCCAATGTTTTAAGTTCACCACTTTTCTCTACTAAAATATTCATAATATCTTTTGAGTTATTAGCATTATCAACTAAAATCTTGCTAGAATGCTGCACGCTTATCAGGTCTTTACCAACACTTTTCAACTCTTGTGTTTCATGATCAAACTGCCCTTGAAAAACCTGAAGAACGTCCGTCATCGTTACTATACTATCTTGAATATCCTCAAAACGATTATTCAATTCTTGCGAAGATGTTCCAACTGCATCCATTACTGTCTTAGCCTCTTGTGCATTTTTAGTAACAGAATCAATATGTTCATGAATTTTTTTCAAAACACTGCTAATAGTTTGCGCATTTCCTAAAGAGACTTCTGCCAATTCACGTATTTTTTCTGCTACAACTGCAAATCCTCTACCATGTTCACCTGCACGTGCTGCTTCAATGGCCGCGTTGAGCGCAATCAGGTTTGTCTCATCTGCAATATCAATAATAATTTCCATAGTTTTAGAAATCTCATCTGAAAAAATACGTAATTCAGCGATGGAATCCACAGTATCATCCATGGCAACAGCTGCTTGCTCACTCTCATTAAGATTGGTATTTAAGACACTCTGTCCTATAGTAATATGCTCTATTGAGTGTGCTGAACCTTCAAGAAGCATCTGCATCTTTTCACCCATCTCATTATTGAGCTCTAAGACTTTATCAATACTTTTTTGCGAATGATCTAGAAGTTTATTTTGCGATGTGACATGTTCATTAGTTTGATCAATTTTCACATAACCGTAACTCGCTTCAAATGCCATTGACTTGCTTTCATCTACAACATTCTTAATTACAGGGCGCAAGGTATTGACCATGCGATCCAAATGTCTAAAGAGACGGTCAATCTCATTTGCGGTACTTCCTTTGGCTATCGGTTCATCTTTAATAAGATCATCTATCACAAATTGCCCTCTTTCAACTCTAAAAATAACTTCTAATACTTTATGAATCCGTGAGGCTATATAGTGTGCAAAAAGATAATGAGCTAAAGCAATAATAATGAGAACATTAAAAAACGCAGTTACTATTGTCAAGAAAATACTATTAGAAAGTGCTTCGTCATAATCGACTCTATCAATACGAACTGCTTCAATTGCAATGATCTCATCGTTCACCCATGTAGGATGGCACATCTTGCAGCGCTCTTCACTTATCATAGGACGTGCCATCATATAATAAGATTTTCCATCATCTTCTACAATACGTTGGGCTTGTTTTATTTCACGATTATTTTTAAAATAATCAATCATATCACTTTCATAAGGTGTCGCTTTATTAGTCTCAGTTGTCGGGTGATCAGAGGCCTCTTTATAAAAAACTTTTCCATTAGAGACTTTTGTGAAGCGGGCGAAAACTTCATTTTGAATATTTTGAGGAATTTCTGAAGACTCACCACTAAAAAACTTTTCATTGCGTGATTCCAAAAGAACCCCTGCAAAATCTAAGATTGACTCTGCTTTTGAGTACATATCATGATCTAAGGTGTCTTTTTGTGTTTTATAGTCGTACCAATAAAAGCCCGTAGAGATAATAACAAAAGCGACAGAAAACATAATAGAAAACATTGTGGCAAGTTTATAATTTTTTGGATGACGTAACATATAAATCCAATTTACATTTAATTTCTTTGCATTATATACACATCCCGCTTATATATTCCCACTTTTAAACGAGTATATTGTGTCATAGTGCAAGGCGAAAGTCCGCAGGAGCTACTAGTAGCTTCAAGGATTTTCAACGAAGCAATATGATGCAATATACTCGCCCTACGGGTAAAAGATAAGCTATCATCTACTGCGTTAGATACCCTTGAAGCTATTCATAGCTCCTGCGGATATCTGCCTTGTAGCTAATAGCTTATCTTTTATTTAAAAGTGGGAATATATCAGTGGGATGTGTATAACAAAAGTATATTTGAAATTGCGACTACTGCTGTTTCAGAACGTAAAATCATCGGAGTTTTAAGACTAAAGAGATTATTTGTATCAAAAAGTTCTCGCTCCTCTTTAGAAAAACCTCCTTCACATCCCACTAAAATGGTTTTAATATCTTGAGTATTTTCTAAATTCTTACCACCAAAATCAAAAATAGCAGTTTGAGGATATTTTTGTAAAAATTCTTCGCTACTAGACATCGTATCAAAAAGCATTTTTTCACAACGTCCACACTGCTGAGAAGATACATCAAGAAGACGTTCATAACGCTCAAAATCAAGTCTGAAATTCTTTTGAGAACGCTTACATGTAATAAAAGTAATCTTATTAACACCACTCTCATTCAGTAAAGGAAGTACTTTTTCTATGGATTTTGGATCAATAATACACCATCCAATATGCAGCTCTTGAGATGCACGAACCACCTTAACTTCACTTTTTTCTAATTGCAAGAAGGCACGACGTCCATCAATATTTTCTACCCTATAATGGCAAAGAATTTCTGGATTTTCACCTTGGCGTAATGCTAAGATATCACCTTCTTGGTGACGGCGAACTTTAATAAGATACTTAAAAGATTCCCCTTTAAGCTCTAAGTGTTCAACTCCAGCATCATCATGAAAGGTAAAAACCATATCTTAAATTAGCATCCAAGCACTAATAAGCAGTGTCCCTAGTAGCTCTAATGTTAAAATTTTATATGCTTTTATTTTATACTCTTCAAAAGCATTTTCTTCTCTAAGGCGCAGATGCTTTAAAGAGAGATAGCGCTTAGTCTCTAGTACAATTAAAACAATATTAAAAAGTATCATAATAATATTTTCAATAGTAAACTCAAGATGTTTCGCTGCCATCATAATAGCACCCGTAAAGAAGATTAAAAACATAATCGATGACATAACAGGCATCACTCTACGCATTATTTTTGCATAATACCTGACATCGTTTGCTATCTTTACATGTAAGATATTTCCTATAATTATTGCAATCATTACCACAACACCAAAGTAATGGATATCGACGCTCATTGTGTACATTTCATTCATAAGCGCAATTCTACCAAACCTTGCCTATAATTACTCATTAATTACAAGGAGTCTGTAATGGTTGTTAGTGTAGAAGAGGGATTAGATCTTATTTATCAGCATGTTGGTCCAAAAGCGAGTGAGTGTATTAGTCTTGAAACTGCTCTTGGAAGAGTGCTGAGTGACGATCTTATTGCCACTCATAACCTACCTCCTTTTGATAATTCAGCAATGGATGGCTACGCAGTTACATGTAAGGATGCAAACAGAGAGGTCAAAGTCGATCATACTATCTTTGCAGGTGATCATGAAGAGTTTAAGATATCATCTGGTCACTGTATTAAGATTATGACAGGTGCTAAGATTCCTAAAGGCTGTGAGGCTATAGTCCCTAAAGAAAATACCCAAGAACATGAAAATAGTGTAACACTTCCAGAAACAATCCAAAAAGCACAACACATTAGACGCATGGGTGAAGATATTCAAAGTGGTGAGCTACTTCTAAGTGCGGGAACAAAACTCCATGCCCATCAAATAACACTTCTAGCCTCACAAGGAGTATCGCACATACATGTCCATCAAAAACCTCGTGTTGCTATTTTTGCTTCAGGTAGTGAGCTTAAAATGTACCATGAAAACTTACAATCACATCAGCTTTACAATACCAATAGTCCTACATTTTATGCACGTGCTTTAGAGCTTGCTTGTGATGTTCGCTTTATTGGTACGGCTGTTGACTCACTTAAAAGTATTGAAGAGCATATTTTAGCTTCACGTGACGCAGATCTCATTATTACTTCAGGTGGGGTGAGTGTGGGTGATGCTGATTTTACCAAAGAAGCTTTTAATGCCTTTAGCGTAGAGACATACTTTGATAAAGTTGCTATCAAACCTGGAAAACCTACAACATTTGGGCAAATTAATAAAAGCTTTGTCTTAAATCTTCCTGGAAATCCACTTGCAGCAAGTATGAATTTTGAGCTTTTTGCACAGAGTATTATTCTAGCACTTAGTGGCAATACAGAGAAATATCTTAAGCCCTTACATGTAAAGATGAAAGAAAACTATAGCGTTAAAGCAGGACGTAGAAGTTTAATACCGGGATTGTATGATGGTGAGTTTTTTGAACCTGCTAAAAAATTTGCTCCTGGTATGGTTTCACCTTTAGCCAAATGTAATGGGTGGATTATGATTGATGAGAGTGTGGCTTCTTTAGAAAAAGATGCTATTGTCAAAATGGTTCCAACACGTTATACTCTTACATGTAAAGAGAGAGAGTCTCTTATTAGCTTTTAAACACTTGGCTTATTCATAAAAGCTTTTTTAGCTTTTATTTTTTCAAATAGCTCGCAATCATGCCAACCACGAACAACTTCATCACTAAAAATAATCTCTTCTAAGTCAATTTTTCCCATTAATTGAGAATAGGCATCTTTAGCAAAACCTTGGGCATACCCTGTTGCTGTCTCATGAACAATGATACTATTAAGTCTTACCTCTTTCTCACCATTGACTGTGGTGGTAAGTTGCATCAAGGCATCTATGAGAATAAAAATAACTCGTGAAAACTGCTCTGCAGAAGGTGACACAGGAAGCAACACCCAACGATCAGAGTGTTTTTTCATATCTTCAATATACGATTTATCATCTCTGTCCCAAAGGGTAATTGCATGATCAAAACTATCAATCAAATCTTTGATATTTTGCTTCATAAGACCAAAATCATAAACCATCTGCCCATTATCTAGAAAATTTGATTCAAATAAAACTTCAACGATATAAGAGTGTCCATGCAAAGAGGAGCGGCACCGAGTAGAAGAGCATCCACGAACAATATGAGCATTTTCAAATTTAAACTGTTTTCTTATTATCACTATACACCTTTGTTCTGATCCCAAATACGAATATGGAGTCTATCGCTATAACGATAGCCCTTTTCTTTACAGTAATCTATAACTGCATTAGTATTTGCCTCAACTTCTTCTTTTGAGCCACCTTTTGGCATACATGTAACTTCTGTTTTATGAGCAAACATTAAAATAGTCTCTATCTCTTGTGAGAGTCCTGATTGCAAACTCTGCTCATCAACAGTAAACTTAAAAAATGTCTCATCTGCATTATCAATTATCTCATTAAAAATCTCAGGACGTACCCGTTTTTCATAAGCCTCACCACTATTAGATAGTTTTACTGAAAGTGCATAAATACATGATTTATATACAGGATATTTTTCAAAATCTACCGCTACAGCACCATTTGTTTCAAAAGTAACACGATGATGACGGCTAATTAAAAACTCTAAAAAAGCTATTAAAATAGGACTGTTTGCATGCAAAAGAGGTTCGCCACCTGTTAAAACAACATCAACATCATTAGGAAGTTTATAACTTTTAAAAATTTCAATAAGCTCTTGCGTTGTGACTATATTTTGCCAAAACCTACCAAAGGATTTTTTATCTACAGCATATACTGTATCGCAACCTACTATCTCTCTCCCATCAGGAGAAACTTCAACACAGCCAAAACCCTCACAACGCATATTACAGCCACCAAAACGAAAAAAGAGTGATGGTACCCCTGTATATTTTCCTTCACCTTGGATAGAGTAAAAATGTTCAACAAGAGGAATCATCAACCACCTGTCTCATAAAAAGCACGCTTAGAAGCTTCCCCATCAGGATCACTCCAGCGATTTTTTTCAGGTTTTGTACGGATTACCTCTTTTAAAATAAGTGCTGCCTCTTTGATATCGCCTCTACGCACTGAATCACGAATACTCATCGCTTCATCAAAATAGAGACATGGGATAAGTTGCCCCTCAGCAGTTAGGCGAATGCGGTTACATGTAGAGCAAAAATCATCTTTATGAGGCTCTATAATTCCAAATTCATATCCATCTTCAATTTTATAATAGTGAGAAGGGGAGTGTCCATCAAAACCTTCATCGCTAAATGAGTAATATTTTCCTATTACATGTAAGAGTTCTTCAGAGTTCATACCCTTGATATCAACTGATGCATGAACATTTTCCATATACTCTATAAAACGGATTGTCATGCCTCGTTCTTTACAGTAGTTTAATACATCTATAATCTCGGTTTCATTAACACCTTTCATTGGAACCATATTGACTTTGACCTTTAGGCCTACATGTAAAGCCTCTTCTACCCCGTCTAAAACATTTTTAAGAACATCTTTTTGTGCAATTTTCAAGGCAACTTCAGGCTTTAAGGTATCGATAGAAACATTGATACGTTTTAAGCCTGCATCTTTTAACTTTTGTGCTACACCCTTGAGTAGATAAGCATTGCTTGTCATAGCCAAATCAACATCAGGAGCATAATCGTAAATCATCTTGATAAATTTATCTAAATCTTCACGCAAAAGTGGCTCTCCACCTGTAATACGAACTTTTTTTACACCCTCATCTATAGCTACTTTGATAAACTCAAAAAGCTCTTCAAAGCTAAGTAAATCTTCTTTTGGAACCCACGAAAAAGGTTTTTCTGGCATACAATATTGGCAACGAAAATTACAGCGCTCTGTTACCGAAACACGAATATAATCTACTACTCTGTCATAACTATCTACTAACACATCTTGCCTTGTTTAAAATCTTGGCTGATTATAACTCGAAGTAAGTTTAATCTGCTTGATGTCTGTTAATTATTTTGCTATCATTGGCTAAAAGGCATAAAATGAAACTCTATTCGCTTCTTTTAAGTATATTTCTTCTTACAGGTTGTACTACATCATCACTGAACTTAGGTGCAGATGAGACCTTAACACTCAAATATGGCAAAGAAAAGCTCTCTGCACGAGGTTTAACACTTGATTCGAAGTTTGATCAATATCCTGAGTTGCAACTAAGGCAGAGTGTCTTAGAACTTGATGATGATACTCTCTTGGTCTATGAAGAAGTTACAGTAGATTTATTATATCAATTTCAATACAGTACACCGCAATCTATTAAGATGATTTTTGATGCTCAAAAAAGCAAACTTATATATCAGCGCAACAATCTCTACTTTTTTCAATTACTTCTTAAAAATAGTAAATATCTCAATGTAATATGTCAGCAAAGTGGCTTACAAAGTTTAACGCAACTCTATGGATTTTCAAATAAGCAGATGGAAAAAATTATTGCTAAGATTTCAGGTGAGGGGAAAAAGCTAGAATTAGATGAAAATATTATCATGTTTGAACATTTTAAAAGAAGCTATCTTAGCACTTGGAGTGCTAAGCTTATTGCTATAGATGGACTAATAACAGTTGATGCTTCATTACGACGTTAGTCTAATTGATTACTTTCGCTTTTAAGGTTTGAAACTCTTCTTGGGTTATGATACCTTTTTCTTTCATGTCATAGAGACGTTGAATTTCATCTGCTTCTGATCTTGGTTTTTTATTGTCAGATGTTGTATCGACTAAGCCTTCTACTTTATCTTCAGCTCCAAAAATATAGTTTGAACCTGCTACACCTGTTTTTGCAATCTCTTTGAGTGCTTGGGCTTCATTGATATTTTCAAATTCAACAGATTCACTGCCTTTTATTCTTAGATAATATGATTCACCAGCTTCCAAATCAAGAGTGATATTTTTTACTTCTATTGCAGCTTTTAACACAGAAATCGTAACTGTTCTAGGTTTTAAATCATAAGCGACATATTCACTCTCGAATAATTTAGCTGTTGCTATTTTATTGTCTATTTTGATTGTGAAAATATTTTCATAAGTATTTTCATCTGTGGAAACTGTCTTGGCATTATAGACATAAACTAAAGCAGTATTTTTTAAAGGTTTTTGTTCTTTAAAAGGGGTTCTATCTGCACATGCAGTTAATATAATGCTTAAAAAAGCAATATTAAGTAGTAAAATTATTTTTTTCATTATTATATATTAAAATTATGTGGTTTTGCCACTATATACACACCGTAAGCACCTATACAAATCACCGCTATAATCCCAATAGTCCCTAAAATTTCATTCATCTATCTTCTCCAACTATTTTAGCCATAGTTTATTATAACATAAGAAGATTGTTTTTTATAAATATTTTGATTTTAGAATTGAATAGGAAGGGTTGTGGGCGGATGCCCACAATTAAAGTTTTAAGAAATAAATTTCTTAGAAGTTATAACGTCCCCAAAGACGAACTT
>JAYEPE010000267.1:0-2005 GCA_034723735.1 Campylobacterota bacterium
GTGCTCTACTGCATGATAAAAATCAAGCAGCTCATAAAACTGTTCTGCTTTCAGTCCTAATGATATCATAAGTGGTTGAGTTCGTTCCCATATCCATTTGGCACCATCAGCCACAAATAAAATTTTGGGCTACCCACTTAAGGCGGGATACTTTTCTCGAATTCACTATTTTTTTTATGAAAGCTATTTTTATCATTTGATGATATACTCTTTGGAAAACCAACTTTGAAAAAGAGGCTTCAAGATGATTAATTACTGGCAACGTTCTCGTGAAATACTTCAGTCTATTGTCGAAAAAGGAAAGCAGTCCGCTTATAAGCTGAGTAAACTAACAGGTATTCCCAAAAGTAGTGTTTATCGTCATTTGAAAGGAATATTAAAAAGAAAGCAATGTCCAGAATCTGAATTTTGGGAGACTGTGCTGGGCAGACAATTCCTCAATCGTTTGGTGATTGCTGTGCTCTATGACTTTTGTATCAAAGGGGGGATTGGTGCCGAACGAGCCTCAGATTTTTTTAAAAGGATAGGAATTGATTCCCATGTCGGAGTTTCACCAACAGCTCTTCGGGGCAAATTAAAAGAAATAGAAGAATTGCTTATTGAATATCAAGGCATTCAAGAAAAAGAGCAATGCAAAAGCAATAAAGCTCAAGAAATTATTGCAGCTGGTGATGAAACTTTTTTTAACGGATTGATGTTATTAGTATTAATGGATCTATCCTCTGGATATTTGCTTTTAGAAGAAGAGGCAGATGACAGAACTTATGAGACTTGGAAGCAAAAAGCACAAGCTCGGTTAAATGAGATAGGACTCCGCATTCGGCATTTTGTCAGTGATCGAGCCAAAGCCTTGATAAAATTAGGGATGGATGGCTTTGGCTGTGAAAAGGTCGGATCTGATCTTTTTCATGGTCAATATGAAATCAGCAAATGGTTAGGTGTTCAGTTGCACCGTAAATTATCTCAAACGAAGAATAAAATTGAAGGTCTTAAAAAAAGCATATCCAGTTTGCGCAAGCACAATAAAGAAGAGGATCTTATCAAAGCTGAAGAAAAAATACTTATAGAACAGGAAGCGTGCCTACAATCTCATCAGGAGAATCATGATGATTATCATACCGAACTTCAAAAAATTTCGCTTTCAGTGCATCCTTTTAATGAAAGCAACGGTGAAGCACAAACCACAGAAGATGTCGTGGAAAGGCTACAGACTTATGCCGATGAATTCAAAGAAATAGCGACATCCGTATCTATTTCGGATAGCCGTGATGCTTTGGGGAAATTTACTCGCCAAATTGAAGACATTGCTTCCAATGTAGGTGTGTGGTGGGTATGGGTAAGAGAAAATCTTACTCAGTATAACCTCAATCAACCCATGCAAGAGTGGGTGACATCTTTATTGTTGCCCGTATTTTATTGGCACAGGCAGATGGAGAGGACAAAAAATCCTGTTATGAAGGCTTCATACAAAAAGGCTTGGGAAGAAGCTTTGAATGCGTGGCGAGCACATCATTTATTACATATTTTGAGTGATGAAGAGATAGAGCATTGGAAAAATTGGGCTATATGGATGGTTGAAAAATTTCAACGAACATCTTCTGCTGTAGAAGGCAGGAATGGATGGCTCTCTCAAATGTATTGCAATGGAAGATCTCTGAATACACGACGATTAAAGGCACTGACTGCTATACATAACTTCGACCTACCTCGTGCCGACGGTACGACTAGTGCAGAACGATTGTTCGATAAGAAATTTCCGGACTTGTTCGAGTGGACTTTAGGAAGAGTTGGTGCATTACCACTGCCGCGAGAACGTAGAAAAGAGCCTGGTTTTAACCCTTTGAATTTACAGAATTGTCCCGCCTTAAGTGGGTAGCCAGCAGTATGATAAGGCATAACATGAGCCGGCCGGACTGTATATGAAGTTGACCCAATAATGATTCGTCTTGATGGAACTTTCAACTTTTTTGATATACGCTTTTCTTTGATCCAATACCCCTCTATC
>JAYEPE010000268.1:0-10245 GCA_034723735.1 Campylobacterota bacterium
AAAGACTCATGTGAATGCGCAAGGGCAGGATGTTGATAGCTACTGCGCCCAACACTATAGAGTGAAACTATCACAACAATAACAGTAAAAATATGTTTAAACCATCGCATACCAATTCCTTTTGTGGAATTTTATCTAAAAATCTTCTCTTGAGTTATATAAATGTCCCTCATTTTGGATATATAACTGCAAAATATCAGCTGCATCTTGACGATGAAGTTTTGAAATGACCTCAATTTGACGTGAACGTAAGGCTGCTTCCCAGTCACTCACCTTTGGACCCTCATCAAAGCCAATGGCGCGAGCGTCACTATCGCTTGCTCCTGAAATTACGCGATGTACCCCTGACCAAGGAATTGCACCAAGACACATCGCACACGGTTCTGTAGAAGTTATAAGCTCATAGCTACTCTCTTTTGAAGTACCCAGATCATACGTATGAAGTTTTTTTTGAGCAAGGCTAATAGCCACCATCTCAGCATGAAGCATAGAGAGATTTTGCGTGGTAACAAGATTAACCCCTAAAGAGATAAGCTTACCACTCTCTTGTTCAAAAATAGCAGCAGCAAAAGGACCTCCTGTTTGATGCATGACATTACGCTTTGAAGCTTCAATAACAAAAGCCATACGTGCATCAATGCCAATAATTGTATCAATATCATGGATATAACTATCAATCCATGAAGGTAAGGTAAAAGAGATGCTATGGTCTTGTTGTGACAAGTGAGTTCCTTTGCTAAGAAGTATTATAAAATATAGTATGGCATAAAGTTTCCTCGTTCCACCTTTCTAAGGTGGAATGCATACATTAACCCAATAAACCCAAATAACTCATAAACTGCAGTATATATTCCATCTCAGGAGAGATGGAACAAGTAAAAAAAAGTTCATCTTGAATTAATGATTTTTAATTGTGGATAATTTATAACTTAAACTAAGCTTCATAATATTTAAGATAAAATTATTACAAAGTATAATAAAAAGGTAGAAACTATGCAAAGATTAGTAGTAGATGTTGAAGATAGATATACAAATCTTGTTGTAGATTTATTATCTAATTTAAAACAAAATATAGTTAAAAATGTAACTATTCAAAAAGAACAAAATAAAAATGTATCTAAATTAGATACATTTCGTAAATTAAGAGATAGATCAAACAATAAAACAACATTAACAATGGCAATGGCAACAAATACAGATTTCCTCATTCCACCTTTCTAAGCGTGGAATGCATACATCAATCCAACAAACCCAAAATAGCTTATATACTGCAGTATGTATTCCATCTCAGGAGAGATGGAACAAGTAAATGTAGAAGATAAAGATAAAAAAGTTCATCTTGAATTAATGATTTTTGCTTCACTTCGTTCGCAATTTGTTAAATATACTGTAAAAAATATGCAAAAGCTTTAATTGGATAATATACTTTTTTAAATTAAAAAATACGAGGGAATAAAATTGAAAAAGTTTTGGCTTACTTTTGGGCTATTTATGGGATACTTTTTGGCTACCGTGAATATCTCTGCAAACAATCTGCAAACAAGCAGCACAAGCAATATAGAGACTATTTATTTTGCCGCAGGATGTTTTTGGGGTGTTGAAAAACATTTTGAAAATCTTGATGGTGTTATTGATGTGAACTCAGGATATATGGGTGGGAACTATGCTAATCCAAGTTATGAAGATATCTTAAAATATAGAAAATTACCCTCAAATTCTAAGATTATTAATCATACCGAAGCAGTGAAAGTAAGCTTTGATAATTCTAAAATTAGTGCCAATATGCTCATAAAATCTTTTTGGCAATTACATGACCCTACGCAGCTTAACCGACAGGGAAATGATCGGGGTAACAACTATAGAAGTGCACTCTTTTGGACGAATGAGAATCAGAAAAATATCGCTATACAAACAAAAGCTGAGTATCAATTGCTACTTAACAAAAAAGGTTATGGGAAAATTGTCACAGAGATAGCTCCTTTAGTCACTTTTTATAAGGCTGAAGAGTATCACCAAGACTATCTGAAAAATAATCCCAATGGTTATTGTCCGAATCACTCTACCGGTGTAAAATTTAAAAAAAATGCTCTTAAAAGGCTACGCTCCTCATAAAATAATTCGACTAGAAACAAAATAACATTGCTATTTATAGAGGTGCCCTTGATAAAAATTTGTGTAATGATATTCGAATCAGACTAAAAAAAGGTGCTTTGAGGCTATACTTAAATTTTTTTGTGATATTATTAACCTTATTTTTAAGAAGGTGCATGGATGGATTTAGGTACGGTCATTGGAATAGTTTTGATTTTGGGTCTGCTATTTAGTGCAATGGCAATGGGTGTTGGTATTGGCGCTTATATTGATGTTCCTTCTGCTTTGATTGTTATTGGGGGATCGATAGGAGCTTTGCTTATCTCATTTAAAATGGAGACAATGAAGCAATTTACCAAAATTTTCATGATTGCTATTAAGCCTCCTCAAGAAGATAAGGCTGAGCTAATTAAAAAACTGGTTGAGTTTGCAACTTCTGCACGTCGCGATGGTATTTTATCTCTCGAAGCTGCCGCAAATCAAGAAACAAACGATTTTTTAAGAAAAGGGCTCTCTATGGCAGTGGATGGCAATGAGCCTGATGCTATTCGTGAGTTACTTGAGATAGAACTCGAACAGACAAGTACACGTCATAAAGTACATGCCTCTGTTTTTGATAACTGGGCAGGTCTTGCGGGTGCAATGGGGATGGTTGGTACACTTATCGGTTTGGTTGCGATGCTTCTAAATATGGCTGATCCTTCTGCTATTGGACCTTCTATGGCAGTTGCGCTTTTGACGACAATGTACGGTGCGATGATTGGTAATATTTTTGGAACACCTATCGCTAATATTTTAAATATTCGTAATAATGATGAGAGTCTGGTCAAAGAGATGATTCTTGAAGGTATTATGTCCATTCAAGCGGGGGATAATCCTCGTACCTTAGAAGGTAAATTACTCTCATTCTTGCCGCCAAATGAGCGTGTAAGTCAGTTTGAGTAGGTAGGTTTATTTATGGGTAAAAAAAAGTGTCCTGAATGTGAAACCTGCCTTCCTGCATGGTTAGCTGCTTTTGGGGATCTCATGAGTCTGCTTCTATGTTTCTTTGTGCTCTTGCTTTCTATGTCAAGCATGGATGCTAAAAAAGTCTCTGAGGCAATTGGTTCACTAGCAGGTGCGATGAGCGTCTTAGAGGGGGGAACAAAAACAGAGATTTCCAAACAGCGAATTCAAGAATCAACTCCTATTGAGTCTCAAGATGAGACTAGTGAACAGGTAAATCGTGTGAAGCAAGCCGTCAGCGATGCCAATGAAATGATGAAAAAAGGGCAAGGTCCTGCAGTTTCTATAGAAGAGTCCCAAGATGGTTTTGTGATTGAACTTCCGGCATCATTACTTTTTAAAGAGGGAAGTGCAAAGATTGAAAATGAAGATGCAATTTTGTTTTTAAAACGTATGGCACTCATTGTTGATACTTTGCCTAATACAGTAGATGTAAGTGTTCAAGGGCATTCTGATAATGGAGCCCCTGGAGTTAATAGTCTCTATAAAGATAACTGGGAACTTTCAACTGCACGTGCGCTTGCTGTTTTGTATGAACTGCTTCTTGATGGTGTTGATCCTAAGCGTATCCATGCGGCAGGATATGGTCAGTATCGACCTGTTGCCACAAATACAACAAAAGATGGACGTATGAAAAATCGTCGTGTAGAGCTTCACTTTTTCGGTACAGATACCGACGAGCAAACAGGTTTAGAAAAGTCAGTACTTGAAAAAAATTCGGCTAAGTAATGCGTAGTCTTTTTCTCCTTTTTTTAGTCTCATTTTCACTTTTTGGAGCTGAAAATGTAACTATTCCTACAATGAATTTTGAACTCTCTGCTCCTGATTCACCAGAACAACTTGTAACTTCACTTAATGTTCTTATTGTACTTACCTTACTCTTTTTAGCTCCAAGCATGGTTCTTGTTATGACAACATTTACCCGTTTTGTCATTGTTTTTGGATTTTTACGCCAAGCACTAGGAACACAGCAGGTACCACCAACACAGTTGATGGTCATGTTAGCACTTATTTTAACATTTTTTGTTATGGAACCTGTAGGTCAAAAAGCATATGAGGCAGGTATTAAGCCTTATATAGCCGAAAAGATAAGCTATGAAGAAGCTTTTGAAAAAACAGCAGAACCTTTTAAAAATTTTATGATTCGAAATACACGAGAAAAAGATTTAGCACTCTTTATTCGCATCCGAAAGATGGAAAATCCACAAAATATTTCTGATGTTCCGCTTTCGGTCATTATCCCTGCCTTTGTTATTAGTGAGCTTAAAACGGCATTTGAGATAGGATTTTTACTCTTTTTACCTTTTCTCGTCATTGATATGGTTGTGGCTTCCATCTTAATGTCTATGGGTATGATGATGCTCCCGCCTGTAATGATATCTCTACCCTTTAAGATATTGATTTTTGTCTTGGTTGATGGGTGGAATCTGCTGATTGGGAATTTGATAGCGAGTATTAAATAATAGGAACTAATTTGGATTGTAAATATTTTGGTGAGTGTGGTAGTTGTCGTGAATATGAAAATGGGTATGATTTTCAGTTAAATAAGAAGCTTTCTCAGACAAAAGAAGAGTTTGAAGATATGTATATTAATGATATTGTTGCTTTTGTTTCACCTGAATCACATTATCGTGCACGATCTGAGTTTCGTATTTGGCATGATGGTGATGCTATCTCTTATGCTATGAATTCTCAAAAGCCTAAAACAACTCTTATGATTGATGAGTGTCCTATGGTGGCTAAGAGCATTTTTTCTTTAATGCCTCCTCTTATTATTGCTTTGAAAGAGTATGAAATGGATAAGAAGCTTTTTGGTGCTGATTTTCTCTCTGCTTCATCAGGCGAGATTGTTGTTTCACTTTTATATCATCGTCGTTTAGATGATGTATGGAAAGAAAAAGCGAAAGCTTTGAGCGAAGAACTAGGTATTCATATCATTGGTCGTAGCCGTAAACAAAAAGAAGTTTTAACACAAGATTATGTGACAGAGACCTTACATGTAAGCAATAGAGATTTTTATTTTAGACATATTGAAAATAGCTTTACTCAGCCAAATCCTAAGGTGAATGAAGCCATGATATCGTGGGCACTTGAGAAGTTTGAAGGGCTAGAGGGTGATCTCTTGGAACTCTATTGTGGTGCTGGAAATTTTACAATACCTTTTGCTACAGTTTTTAATAAAATTCTAGCAACAGAGATTTCAAAATCATCAATAAATGCAGCAAAAGTCAATATGCAACTCAATAAGCTTAGCAATATAGATTTTGTACGACTCAGTGTTGAAGAGTTTGTAGAAGCTATGGATGAGAAACGTATTTTTCGTCGTCTTGAGGGACTTGATTTAAAAGCGTATGATTTCAAAGCTATTTTTGTTGATCCTCCACGCTCTGGTATGGATGTGCTCTCATCAGAATTTTCAACACGTTTTGATACGATTGTTTATATCTCATGTAATCCAGAAACACTTAAACGTGATTTAGATTTTTTAACGCAGACACATGAGATTAAAGATATGGTGCTTTTTGATCAATTTCCTTATACTCATCACCGTGAAATGGGTGTTAAGTTAATAAAAAAGTGTTAAGTACCTAGCAATTCTGGTTTAGGTTTATCAATATAAAAACCTTGTGAATAGTCTATCCCCATATTTTTTACTTCAGAGAGTACAGTAGATGAGTGAACATATTCAGCAATAGTTTGAATATTCATCTTGCTAGCAAAATCAATCATTGTTTGTACTATAACTCTTACATTGGCATCTGAGTCAATATCTTTAATAAGTGAGCCATCAATTTTTATATAATCAGGGTCAATCTTAGTAAGATAAAAGAAATTTGAAAATCCTGTACCAAAATCATCTATGGCAACCTTTGAACCATATCGACGTACTTCAGTAATAAAGCGTGACACTTTTTTATAGTCGGTAATCTGTTCTGATTCGAGGAGTTCAAAAACGACACGATGCCCTATATTACTCTTTTTTAACATGCTGATAATAAAGTTATAAATCTCTTGATTCATGATATCATCAATAGAAAGATTAATACTAAAGCTATACTCATTATTTTTGAAAATTTCAAAACTTTTTTCTATAATAGATCTGGTAATGAGATTATAGACCTTGATTTTTTTAGCTATAGAGATGAAATTTTGAGGAGAAAGAATGTTACCATCTTCATCAATAAGACGTGCAAGAACTTCAAATTTAGCAATCTTGTCTGTTTTATTATCAACAATAGGTTGAAAATAAGGAACAATACCAGAATTTTCGATAGCACGACGAATTTTTGTTGCTATTTTAAGATTTGTTTCGTAGGCATCTCCGAGTTTCATCTGATCTTCATAAATCCAAAAAGAGAGCTTATTCTCTTTTGCATAACGCAGCGCCATATTGACTTTTGAAAATGCATTATGCTGATCACTACTAGAAGATGCCATGGTGATATCAATATAAATTTCTGTATCCGCATAGGAAAACATTAAATGAGATAAGGATAGAGAGAGTTCATTGAGGTACTTTTTGAGATTGTAAAAATTCAAATGAGTGTCAGTGATAATGGCAAATTCGTCTCCAGCTACGCGATATACCGTTTCATTCCTTGTGCTTGAAACAATGGCTTTTGAAAAGGCTTCAATAATATAATCACCAACAATGAAACCGTAAAAATCATTAATAATTTTGAAGTTGTCTATGTTGAGAATAACAAGATTTGAGTTATGATTAGTTTCAAGGTCACGTCGCAATTTATAGAGATTTGGAAGGTTGCTAAGTGTATCTGTATAGAAGCGTTCTAAGGTCTTTTTTTTATTTTTTTGTAGCTCTTTTTTGAGCTCTTGGTAGTCATGACTGAGTTGATTAAGCATGATATGTTCAATTGGATCATCACCATGATTTGAAGTGTTTTTGCTAAACAAAGTGACATGAACTTCGTGCTTGTTTTCATGATGCAGTTCAATAATTTTTAGGTGAGGGTATTTTTCTAAAAGATCATGTTTGAGATTTTGGACCAAAACAGTATTATGAATAAAAGAGCTAATATGAAGAACCTCTTTTTTTGTAGGGATAGCATTGATTTGAGTGAGGGTTAAGTGAATATCACTACTTGAAGTGAGTGTGAAAAAATGTGTTACTATTTGCTCCAATTAGAACTCCATCATTAAGGTGACTTATATTGTAACACAAAAGATAATAGAGTTACTTTTAAGATAAAAAATTGGGTATAACGCAATATGCTTGTTTAAAAGTGGGATGTGTATATTATGCTAGAAAATGATGGTGATATAAATAAGATTTTCTTTTAAAACACTTGATTATATTATTTTATTTTGTAATAATACGACTTACAAAAGGATTGTATATGATTCGCTCTTGCCCTATCAACTTTCAACGTATTGATGCAACTACAATACGTATTGTTTCATTCATTGTTATTATAGCTATTGTCTTACATGTAAGCATCTCAAGTTCTTGGATTTTACTGTTTTTAGTCTTTGATTTTATGGTACGGCTTTATGGAGATAATAACTACAGTCTCACTTTTCGTTTAGCGACTTGGGTACAAAAACAGTTAAGATTACCAAGCAAGTATGAAGATGCGGCAGCGAAACGTTTGGCAGGACATTTTGGATTATTATTTACACTCTTGCTTTTGAGTGCTTATCTCCTTGAACTTCCACAATTTTTTTATACAGTAGCTACTATTTTTGTTAGCTGTGCAAGCTTGGAAGTACTTTTTGGTTTTTGTGTTGGGTGCAAGGTCTATTATGTTATCCAGAAATTTTAAAGATTTTTCTTAAGTACATGTAAGTACTCCATAGTTTTATGATGAGTATCTTTGGTATGTTTGGCATTAAAGCGTTTATGCTCTTGTGAAACATAATGATATTCACCTAGTGATTGCATCAATTTTTCAATCTCTTGTCTGCTAATAATCCCATCACTACTGTAGCTTAGAAAAATAGTATCAAACTGTGCATTTTTGAGTAGATTTTCCAAGCTCTCATAAGCACTTTTTTGACGACTAAAAGGAGAACTGTAATACTTAGGAAGTCCTGTTTTTCCGCGAGGTTCAAAGGATTGATATTTGGCAATAGTATTTAATATATGATAATTAGCACCATATTGTCGTAAGTTATAGGGAGGATCAAGATAGAGAATGTCTCCTGATATCTCTTGAATAATCTTATTGGCATCGCTATGATAGACTTTATGTGAGGCACTATTCTCCTTTACATGTAAGGCCTTGAGAATTAAGGGCATTTGAGCTGTTTTTTTAAGAGTTTTTAAAAAAGCACTATAGATAGAAGCCGTATTAGAGATATATGTTACCGATTCGAGAAGAGTCGCCAAAAGAAGATAGTAACGTTCTTTATCAATAACACCACTACAATACCAAAGTTCGATTTCTTGACGCATAGCATCGATTTTCTTAGCATTCTCATCGCTAAAATAGCGTCGTTCTTCACCGCCACCCATGGCATAATAGTTAAAAATAAGACCTTCTCGGGGCATAAGAGCATTCAGTTCGTGAAGTTGATTGTCATATTCATGCAAAGAACGTGTGAGGAGGTAGGCATGGTTGATTATATAGCTGTAATACTCAATATCATTACTCATTACATGTAAGCCCTCATCTGCGAAACAACGACCTACAATACCTGTCCCTGCAAAAAGATCACAAAAATTCCTTACATGTAAGGGCTCATCAATATGCTTGAAAATCTCTTTTGTTAAAAAAGGGAGTAGTTTTTCTTTCGAACCAATATAGTGCATTAGATTGTAAGCCTTTTGATATCAAAGTCCTTCGATAAGTACATGCCAAAGTACATCAACATCTTTATCACTCATAAATAAGCTACTCTCATCTTCATAGAGTCTTGTTAATGTTTTTATCGGCACACTGAGACGGTGAGAACAGCGAGGATGTGAGGGTAAATAGGCGCGTAAAAGTGAGATTTCTTTCTCAATGCTTGTTTCACAATAAAAACAGATAAACTCTTCATGCAAGCGTCCTTCATATTTTAATATTTTGACATAACTCTCAATAGCGATACGTTTTGGGTTTTGTTGATGCCAAGTTTGCGCCGCATGATTTAAAATATCAAAATAGAAACTATCAATCTCTAGGACATCTTTGAGGTGAGGGTAAAAAAGGCTAATAAATTGTTGCCATAAGCTCAAGCGTTTTCTATCTGTGAGCCAAGGATGTCCTAAGTGAGTGATATCTCGAAGCTGTGCAATGGTACTATTTAAACTTTTTCGTACTTCAAAATCAATCTTAAAGCCAAGATTGATAACACTATGTCGTGCCCCGTAAAAACGATAAAGTGTCTGTAAGTTCTGCTGCGTTATGATAGTGACAATTAAGTCTTCATCTTTAAAACGATTGACTTTTAAAATAAAACCCTGCACAATGCTTCTTTTCTACTCAATAAATTTTTTGTAGTCTTATAGTTATTTATAATTTATAAAATCTTAACACATAAAAAGTTAAAATATACCCCTTAAACTCTAAATAAGATATTGTTCTTTAAAAAGAGATTAAATTTTATTAAAAAGGCAGATGAATGGTAGAACATCACGATTTATTACGATCTTTTAAAGATAACTGTGGATTTGGACTAATAGCCAATATCAAAAACCGAGCAAGCCATGAAAACTTAGAAAATGCGATTACAGCACTAGAACGTATGATGCACCGTGGTGCTGTTGCTGCTGATGGCAAAACGGGTGATGGTAGTGGACTTCTTCTCTCTATACCAGATGAATTTATGCGTCATATTGCTCAAAAAGAGGGTGTTGAACTTCCTAAAATGTACGCAGTAGCTTCAATTTTTACAAAAAATAAAGAGCAACTTTCCAAAGTAAATGAGATCTGTCTTAATAATGATCTTAAAATTGTTCTTGAGCGTGCAGTGCCACTTGATACTAATGCTCTTGGTTCACAAGCTATTGAAACCTTACCTTTTATTATACAGCTTTTTATTATTCCTAACTCTATTATGGCGACACAGCGTTTTGATGCACTTTTATACCTGAGCCGTAAAGAGTCAGAACACTTTTTTGTTGAAGATGAAGATTTTTATATTGCTTCAATGAGTTCACGTGTGCTTTCATATAAGGGTCTTGTTATGCCAACGCATATCAAA
>JAYEPE010000269.1:0-10197 GCA_034723735.1 Campylobacterota bacterium
GCCTTTCAAGGGTGTTAGTAAAAAAAATCTTATTATTACCCGTACTATTCGCGACTTTGATCAATATACAGTTTTTCAAAAGCATATTGCTGAAGGTCGTTATCCTCTTGCGTATTCAATGATGAAGCAGTATCCCGCTTTTGAAGATTCTGGTGCATATAAAACAATGGAGAAACGATGGAAAGCCTCTTTTATGAAAGCACAAGAGCTAATACTCAATAAAAATGGTGAGGACCAAGCACGTAAACTTTTGTCTCCTTTTCGTGGTATTTCTGAAAAAGCACTCTTAATTGGACAACTTTTCGCACAACAGAAGATGTATGTGTATTTCAAAAAATTGATTGCTCAAAAAGATTTTATAAAGATATTTGAAATTGTCAAAGTACATCCGTTTCTAATGGAATTTCAAGAGTATCAGAGTATTTTAGATTATGCGGATAAAGTCTATATTAAAGCGCAACAAGCCTATATTAATAGTGATTATATTGCAGCACAAAAATTAGCAAGTATGGTCAAAGATTTTCCTGATTATACACAAGAGGCACAAGAACTTGAAGATTCTATAAAGGCGAAAAAACTCTTTTATGATGCTATTCAAGTTGGAAATCTTGTAAATGCTTTTTCATATATGAGCAGTTATCCTCTCTTGTATGAGACCAAAGAAGGAATTGAACTTGAAAAAGAGTGGAATACAGTTGTTGATATTGCCTTAAAATATGCAGCAAAGGGAGATGCCCTTGCTATTAAAAAAAGTATCGAAGCTTATCTTGATATTACCGCCAAATATGAAGCAATCGCCAATCTCTATCAGCAGTGTTACAATATTCAGCTAGAACAAGCTCTCAAAGCAAAGCATGATGCTTCGATTATCGAATTAGGAATGCAAAATTATCTAATGTTTTTTGGTGAAGATGACTTTATCACCTATTATATTGATCGTTATAATAAAGTTTATGAAAAAAGCTTTACTTCTGAAAATAAATCTCTTGGAGAGTTGGCGCTTTGGACACCAAAACGTATCATACCTTCAATTTTTAAATCTCGAGAATGATAGCAATTGATCTAGCTTGATGATGAAATTTGATGATAGTGTAACATGGGGAAAGCCCTAAAATAAAGGGCTTAGAGAGATTTGATACAATGTGAAAAAATTAGACTATTGTACGACAAACTCAGTAAAATAGACATTATTGACTTGTCCATCACTTAAACGCATATTGAGTTGATCTACAATTTGGTCTTTAAGCTTTTCTTTCCCTTTTGAAGTGGAAATTTCTTCAAGTGATTTTGATGAAAGTAAGCGGATGATAATATCACGAATAACTGCTTTTCGTGTATCAAGTTCTGCCCCCAACTCTTCTCCGCTTAGTTCAAGATTCATCTGTACTTTCAGATAGCGGCGGCCACTTTCACTAAGAAGATTGACGGTGAAGGTATCAAGTGGAAACATTGGACCAATCTCTGAAAATGAGCCTGATGTACGTCCTGTTCCTGAGCTTAAGCGTTGTTTATTGTCACTAACACGACGTTCTTGTGGGGCTGGTGTGTTGGCTTGAACTGCTTCTTCGTCATCACCATCCATCATTAAGATAGCAACAACCGCCCCAACTAAGATAATTAAAATAAGGACAACAATAACAATAATCAAGACAAGTGAACCTGATTTTTTCTCTTTGGGTTCTTCTGTTGATTCCTCAGTAGTCTCTTCTTCTGCCATGATAATATCCTTGAATATTTTATTTAAAACGAGTATAACATGAAATTTCTAAAATTCAGAATTTTATATTATCTTCTTAGCTACAATATCGGATATAAAGGATAAGAGTTAAATGATTGAATCAGCTTTAAGTATTATTGGTACTCCCTTTTTAAAATTCTATCAAGCTATAGAGAGATTTGGTGTGTTTATTCTTTTTCAAGGATCTGTTTGGGCACGCTTACCTCTCTTTTATCGGCGTATGCATTTGATGCTCAGACAGATAGAGATTATAGGTTTTGGTACCCTTGGCGTTGTAAGTTTAACGGCACTTTTTACGGGTATGGTTGAAGCCATTCAGCTTTATAATGGATTTCATGAATTTGGAGTAGAAAGTTTTATGGGATATACCATTTTCGTCTCTATTACCAAAGAACTTGGCCCTGTATTCGCCTCATTAATGCTTATATCACGTTCTGTGAGTGCTATGGCAGCAGAGCTTGGTACCATGCGGGTAACTGAGCAGATTGATGCTATTGATATCTTAGGCGTTGATTCTAAAGCTTATTTGATTGTGCCACGTATTGTTGCTACAACAATTTCTTTACCTTTATTAGTATTATGGTTTGATTTTATTGCGGTGAGTAGTGCATTTATTATCTCTAGTAATGTTTTAGATGTTAATCCATCTGCTTATCAAGATACTATTATGCGTTTAGGGCATTTTAGTGATATTGGTAGTGGTATGATTAAAGCAGCTGTTTTTGGTTTTATTGTCAGTTCTATTGGAAGTTATGTCGGGTATCACACTAGCGGGGGTGCACGTGGTGTTGGTGAGTCAACAATTACGGCAGTGGTTTATTCTGCGGTAGCTATTTTTATCACAAACTATTTTCTCTCAGCCATCTTTTTATATATAGGATGGTAAGAGATGACTATTTTAGAGCACTTAAAGGTTTAAAAGAGTAACTTTCAGGGTCATAATAGTCAATATTTCCATATTCAATATCATAATACCAACCATGAATATGAAGTTCGCCTTTATTTACAGCTTCTTTAACATAAGGATAACTCAAAAGGTTGTCAATTTGAGTGATAATTGAGAATTTTTCTGTCATCCGTAGAAGAGCTTCAGGGTCAGAATTTTCTCCTTGACTCAGCAGAGCAAGGCTTTTTGCCCGCTCACCCAGCTCTAGCCATTTTTTGATATGGATAAGTTTTTCCGACTCTATCGGACTATAAAGAGACTTTATTGCACCACAATGTGTGTGTCCGCAGATAATGACTTCTGATACCTTCAGAACATTAACTGCATATTCAATAGCCGAAGCAGTAGCATGATAATCTTCATCAGGCTTATAAGGTGCTACAAAGTTTCCAACATTACGAACAACAAAAAGATCACCAGGCTTTGTCTGTAACATTAAGTCAGGAATAACACGAGAGTCAGAACAGCCTATAAAAAGTGCTTTTGGGTTTTGTCCCTTTTCAGCAAGTTCGAGTAACTCTTTTTCATGCTGTTTATAATAAGTATTTAGAAAAAGTTCATTTCCTTCAGCATATTCATGCATAATTGAAACCTAGTCTTCACAAGATTCAATGCCTAATGTTTTAAGCATCTTATCAAAAACAGTACCTGCATTACGGTCATAATCGTCATGAAATTCAATTACTAAGACTTTTTTTCCATTTGAAACAGGAGTTGTGTAAATTTGAGGTTCAAGAGCAATCCCTTTTCTTGCCTCTTTAAGAGCATTTTCAATATCTTGATGCTCCTCCTCTGTTCTATAAGCTAAAGAGAGTTTAGAATAACGCTCTTCTCCATGATATACGGCATCTATACTACATTGTTTCATTGTTTGCTCTTTTTTTTAATATATAAAGTAATTATACATCCATTACTTATAAAGTTTTGTTAAAACCATTCGAGAAGCTTGCTAACTTCATCAATTTCATAACATTTTAGTTTCTGCTTTTCAGTGGGTTTTTTAGCTACTAATGCCTTACTGATCTGTTGCAAAGAGGCCTCTTTCAGACGTGAGTCAAGACCATAGACCTCACGAATATCACCTACAAGAGAGACTTCTCCAATAAATACAGTCTCTTTAGAGATACTTCGATCACGAAAACTACTGATAATAGCAGCAAGTACAGCAAGATCTGCCGAGGTCTCTGTGATTTTAATACCTCCTGAAATATTGATAAAAACATCATAGCCATTAAGAGGAATTTCAAGTTTACGCTCAAGCAGGGCGAGAAGCATATTAAGCCTATTGTTATCAAATCCTGTAGCTTGACGTTTAGGATTTGGCATATATGAATCACTCACAAGGGCTTGAACTTCTAAGATAATAGGACGAGAACCTTCCATCACTACAGTAAGAGCTGAACCACTTTGTGTTTTATGACGATTAAAAAAACGAGATGAAATATTTTTTGCAGAGACTAAGCCCTCTGCGCGCATCTCAAAAACACCAATTTCACTTGTTGGTCCAAAACGATTCTTAAATCCTCTTAAAATACGTAGCTCTTGAGAGCTATCACCCTCAAAATATAAAACAGTATCTACCATATGTTCTAAAACACGAGGTCCTGCAATGGAGCCTTCTTTAGTAATATGCCCAATCAAAAAGATAGCTATACGGCGCTCTTTGGCAAGGCGCATCAACTCAAATGTAATTTGACGGACTTGCGTAACAGAGCCTGGTGCTGAGGCGATGGCTTCTGAGTAGAGTGTTTGAATAGAATCAATGATAAGAAACTCATAAGGGCGACTCTCAAGCTCAAGAAGTACCTGCTCAAGTCGTATTTCACTTAGTAAAAAGAGTCTCTCTTCATTTGCATCAAGACGGTTAGCACGAAGTTTGACTTGACCTTCACTCTCTTCACCTGTGACATAGAGAACATTTTTACCTGATTGTGCAATATTGGCACCAATTTTTAAAAGTAGAGTTGATTTTCCAACACCAGGGCTTCCTCCAATAAGTGTCAGTGAACCAGGAACAATACCCCCACCAAGTACCATATCTAGCTCTATATCATTACATGTAAAGCGTTCAACTTCTGTGTGACTAATGCTGGTTATGCTTTGTGCTTTTGTTTTTCCTGAGGGTGATGTAGCTGTAAGTTTTATAACTTCTTGTTGCTGTGCACTTAGTTCAATAAATGAGTCCCAGGCACCACAATTGGTACATTTTCCCATCCACTTTGGTGTACTAAATCCACAATGTTGACATTCAAAGAGTACTTTTTTCTTTGCCATAATTTTGATTCCTTATCGTTTACATGTAACATTCCCATTGATTATTTCGCAATCAAAATGTGATCCATAAGTAGTATTATAGTCGGTTTGATGGGTGTCATCACTGTTTGATGTCACAGTGACATGGATTTCATATGAAGTTGGTTTTTCAGATTCTGCAACGACGCGGATATATACAGTTTTTTCACTATTTTGCTCTAATAAAGCATATTGAGTATCATTTCTTCCATCTAAAAATGAGCTATCATTGCAGGATGTTCCTACATGCAAACTAACAGGATGATTACTACTAAAAATAAGATCAAAATGTGAAGGCAATCTTGTGCTAAAATAGTAATAATCAGTATGATCACCTTTTTTATCAGCAATTACATTTCCATATTCGGTATGTTGCGTTGTCTTAGTGATGCGGTGTAATTCTTGTATTTTTTCGCGTTGCCAACATTTGCCATTGCCATCTTTATCGGCTAGGAGTGTTACATGTAAGAGAAAAAATAGAAGTATAAAGCGCATATTATTTTAATCTGTATGATTTCAATACTTTTGCATCTTTAGTATGAATTTCCCATTGGCATTCATCTTCATTAACAACAAGTTTAAAATCATTCCATGTATTTTGATCACGTACAAAATGACGTGAAAGTAAATCGTAACCATCATTTTTAAGACGTTCACTAAGATACTGTTTGTCATCACCTTCAAGTGAATGCAGTCTGCTGATTTCTTCCAAAGTAGGCTCTTTTGAAGTTTCTTCCTCTAGAATTATCTCTTCTTCTTGCATCTCTGTACGGTTTGCTTCAGTTTTACTCGAAGATCCAAAAGTAGGCTTATTGGCATCTTCATCATCACCAATAAAAATAGCATCCAAGAAAGTATCTACAAATTCATATTTATCAAAAGTGATAAAATCAGAAGGTTGTTCGCCAATCCCTACAAAAAGAATAGGCATTTTTAAAGCATAAGCAATAGAGAAAATTGATCCCCCTTTCGCTGTGCCATCTAGTTTAGTGATAATAATACCATCTATATTAATCATCTCATTAAAAGCACGCGCTTGAGAAATTGCTGAATTACCTTGTGTTCCATCAATAATAAGCATTTTTCGATGTGGTGCATTTTCATGTGCTTTATCGCAGATACGGACAATTTTTTGTAATTCATAAGAGAGATTTTTCTGAGTATGAAGTCGTCCTGCTGTATCGATGATAACATGGTCTATATTTTTAGCCTTAGCTGATTCAATGGCATCGTAGGCTACCGCAGATGGATCATGTCCCTGTTTTGTCGCAACAATTGGAATATTTAATCTATCAGCCCAAAGAGTGAGTTGTTCAATTGCAGCGGCACGAAAAGTATCAGCAGCACCTAGAAGTACTGTTTTATCTTCACTTAGATATCGTGAGGCAAGTTTTGAAATTGTTGTTGTTTTACCTGCACCATTCACGCCAACTATCAAATCAACAAAGGGTGCTTTATGCTCAGGAATTTCATATTTTGCCCAAGTAAGTGTGATGAGGAGTTTTGAGCGAACTTGTTCACGGCGAATTTTATCTCCATGAAGTTCACGTAAAATGATTTCTACTAAGTCGTACTCAACATCTGCTTCTAAAAGAACATCTTCAAGTTCATCTTTTGTTAAAGTGGTTTTTTTCTTTGGAGCTACACCTTGTATGGCACCGACAGTTTTAGAGAGCCAGCCTAGCATCTATTTTCCTAAAGCTCTGCGAATATCAGCACGAATCATTTCAGGAGGAACGGCCCCTGCATAGTGCGTAATGTATTTTCCATTTTTATACATAACCATTAAAGGAATAGGAAAACCTGAATCTACATTGATAGTTGATGCTAAGATATTTGAAAAATCACGATTCGCTTTAGAGTTGACAATAGGGTAATTTGCTTCATATTTTTTAGCATATTCAATAAGGTCACCATTGGTTTTATCTTCTTCAATTGTAATACCAAGAACTAGCAAGTCATCTTTGAACTCTTCTTGAAATTTGCTTAGATGAGGCGTAATAGCCTTACAAGGAGGGCACCATGTCGCAAAAATATCATAAATAATAAGTGTGTCTTTGTGTCCTTCAAGATGAAATTCATTTCCTGATTTTGTGATTTTGAAAAGTCTGTTTTGAGTATCACGTAGTTCATATACGTTACTAGCCACCATTGAGTTAGCTTCTTCAACAGCATCTTGAGAGTTATCACTGCATCCAGGTAAAATAAAAATAAGAGAGAGAGCTAAGAGCGTACCTTTAAACATTTAAAGCCTTTTTATATAGAATTATGCGATTATAGTAAAAAAGTAATTTAATGTCCCTAACAAAAGCAAAATTTCGTCAAGAGTGCTTATATAAAATACGTAATGCCAGCAGGCATAATAAAATATATAAAGATGCTCTTTTAGTAAAAAAATTAGAAAAAATTATACAAGGCTTACATGTAAAGAGTGTTTTGATGTATTGGCCACTTCCTTTTGAAGCCAATATCACTAAATTGTTACATGTAACGCGCAGACGTACTCAAGTCTATTTGCCTTTTATGGAAGGTGAAAGTTTCAAGATGGTAGCATATAGACTGCCCATGGAGAGAAAATCATTTGGTATTTTTGAACCAGGACAGTCATTAAAAAAAATAAAAAATATTGATATAGCTATAGTGCCAGCTGTCGGAGTTGATGGCAGAGCACGTCGAATCGGTTTTGGCAAAGGAATGTACGATCGTTTTTTTGAAAAATTGCCAAACAGACCTAAAATTATATTTGTACAGTCGCAAATGTGTAAAACAACTAAAAATATATGTGATCATTATGATATTTCGGCGGATCTGTTAGTGACTCCGCGTCGGTGTTATGGCGTACGAGGAACTTATAATGTTAAACGAGATGCTTTTAGGAGGAGTCGCTGCCGTATTTAGCGGTACAGTAGGCTTTCTTATTTCCAAACGAATTAGTAGTGCCAATTTCAATATCTATGTTGAACAGGCAAAGGCTAAAGCAAAAGCAATAGAAAATGAAGCCGAGACAATGCTTCAACGTAGTACTATCCGATCAAAAGAGATAGAGTTTGAGGCAAAAAAAAGTTATGATGAAGCAGTAGATAAAGCAAAACGTGAGCTCTTAGGACGTGAAGAAAATATTGCTAAGTTAGAACAAGAATTTAAAACATTTCAGAAAAAAGAGCGTGAAAGTTTAAAAGATGCACGTAAGCGTATTGAAGGAGAACGTGTTAGTTTTAAACAGCGTGAAAAAGCACTTGACAAGTGTGTGCTTGATTATGAAGGTCGTGTTGATGAAGTAACACGCATTGTAGAGTCTCAAGCTGGTTTAACACGTGATGAAGCTAAGATAATTTTAATGCAAAAAGTTGAAGAGCAGTCGCGTGCAGATATTGCTCATGTGGTGCGACGTATGGAAGAAGATGCTAAAAAAGATGCCAAACGTAATGCAAATTATATTCTTTCTCAAGCAACATCACGTTTTGCTGGGGAGTTCGCATCAGAGCGTTTAGTCAATACTGTTCATCTTGATGATGATGAATTAAAAGGTCGCATTATTGGTAAAGAGGGACGTAATATTAAGACTTTAGAGATGCTTCTTGGTGTTGATATTATTATTGATGAAACGCCTAAAACTATTACGGTAAGTAGTTTTAATCTTTATAGACGCGCTATTGCAACAAAGACTTTAGAACTTTTAATAGAAGATGGGCGTATTCAACCTGCGCGTATTGAAGAGATTTATGAAAAAGTAACAGATGAATTTGAAGAATCTATGCAACGTGAGGGCGAAGATGTTATCTTTGATTTAGGACTATCTAATATCCATCCAGAACTTATAAAAATGGTAGGACGTTTGCGTTATCGTGCTAGTTATGGACAAAATGCATTGGCTCATACACTTGAAGTAGCCCATTTAGCAGGGATTATGGCGGCTGAAATGGGAGGAAACCCTCTTCTTGCTCGTCGAGCAGGTTTATTGCATGATATTGGTAAGGCACTGACACACGATAAGCAAGGCAATCATATCGATCTTGGTGCTGAAATCTGTAATCAGTATAATGAAGATTCTGTAGTTATTAATGCTATTTATGCACACCACGGTCATCAAGAAATTCTAAGTATTGAGTGTGGTGCAGTCTGTGCCGCTGATGCACTTTCAGCTGCACGTCCTGGTGCTCGTCGAGAAGTTTTAGAAAGCTTTGTGAAACGTGTGAGTGAGATTGAAGAAATTGCTTCACAAAAAACAGGAGTACGGCAAGCTTATGCTGTTAATGCAGGACGTGAAGTTCGTGTTATTGTTAATGCTGTTTTAATCAATGATGATGAAACTATTGTACTTGCTAGAGAGATTGCAAAAGAGATTGAAGATAAGATGCAGTATCCTGGAGAGATAAAAGTAAATGTTATTCGTGAAAGTCGTGCAATTGAGTATGCAAAGTAATTTTATAAGTAATTGTAATAGAAAAGTGTTGCTTTCTTAGAAATCTTATAGTATAATAATATCTAATAAAACAACTAGGAATTATTATGACTAAAAAAGAAGAAACTTTAGCACAGTTGCGCAATGCAAAAAAAGCACATATTAAGTGGGTTCACCGTGCACGTGCCTTGACAGAAGGCTTGCCTGTAGAAAAAGATGCTATTCCTATGGATAGCACGGAGTGTTTGTTTGGGCAGTGGTTTTATGGTGATGGTCAGGCGCTAGGTGTTATGCCTGGTATGGACTGTTTTAAAGAGATTGAACGTAAGCATAATGAACTGCATGATGCTTATTTAAAGATATTTAAAATCTATTTTGGTGAGATGAATCGCTCATTTTTCTCTAAAATTTTTAATTTAAAGAAAAAAATATCTCACAATGAGCATGAAATAGCCCTAGATTATTTTGGAAATCTCAAGGCAATCTCTGAAGAGTTACTTGAACAGATTGAAAAATTAGAACGTCGTATTAATGCGATGGGTGATGAACTAATCTAAGTGAGAGACTACTCTGTAGCCTCTCTTGATATAAATTCTCAACTCACATAAATTGCATAAACTTCAGAGTTTTACTAAGCTATCATATAGTATACTACTAGCATAAACATTTTGTAATCAAAATTTTAGATGGAGTTAAAATGAGAGAATATGAATTAAAAAGTGATGATTTTTTAGTATCACAAACGGATGAAACTGGAAAAATTCTTTTTGCAAATGATGATTTTTGTAAAATTGCTGGCTATAGCTTGGAAGAGCTAAT
>JAYEPE010000270.1:0-1983 GCA_034723735.1 Campylobacterota bacterium
GTAAGCCAAACTAAAAAAAACGGCATATTTTTTAAGACAGTCGTTATCATAAAAAACTCTTATTAAAAGTAAACTCCAAGAGGTGCAACTTCCAAATAAAAAATGATAATTTAAAACTCAAGTATATAAAGCTTAATTTAGTAAACAATTAAGAGATAATCAAGACTTTTGACTCTTCATCTTTCTTATGAGTATGATACAATACTAAAATAAAAATCCCTACAATTTTTCAAGGAAACAGATGCAAATAGTTACACAAAAGCTACTTGAATTAGGTATTGATAAAGATACTGATATAACTCAATCGCAACTTATTTTACTTGATATAAAAGAGAGTGAAATCTCGCAATGGAGAGATTTAGCACTAGGGAAAAAACTCTCTGATGCAAGAGTAGAGCTATTTGTTTTACTTAATGGTGTTAAAGATAAAGAGATTCAAGATAAAGTTATTTCAAACTATAAAGCCTTACAAAAATTCAGAAAAGAAGATGATGAGCCAGAAATTCAAGAGACCTTACATGTAAGCGGTGATGTAACTATATATTGTGATGGAGGATGCACCCCAAATCCTGGAAAATCTGGTTCAGGAGTAGCTGTTTATAGAGATAATAAAGTATCTGAACTTTGGTATGGACTTTATGAAGATATGGGAACAAATAATACAGCTGAACTTGGAGCGCTCTACGAGTCTCTTCTTATAGCCCAAAAAGAGGCCAAAAATGCCAGCAAGGTAGAGATAAAATGTGACTCTATGTACTCAATAAACTGTATAAAAACATGGGCTATTTCATGGGAGAAAAAAGGGTGGACTAAAAAAGGTGGAGAGATTAAAAATCTAGAAATCATTAAACTCTCATACTATCTGTACAATAAAATAAAAAAAGATGTAAGACTTTCACATATAAAGGCCCACGCAGGTTTTGAAGGAAATGAACTAGCTGATAGAATGACAATGTACGCAATCAAAGAGAAAAGCAAGTCTTTTGTGCAATACTCTCAAACTATAAACATTGCAGAGATTTTAAAAATGAGAGCTGGCTAGGGAATTAAAATTTTATAGATCGCTTCACTTCTGTCAAAAAATTCTGAACTGGGATTAATGTAATAGAAAATATTATTTTACGAGGCGTTGAAAATATACTTTTAAATTATGTTACATTTGTACTCAAATAGTTAAAAGTAGATATGGCTAAAAAATTTAATATTGATTTGGATAAAATTTAAAAAAAGTGCTCAACATGGCATATAAACAAATCCTTTCCAAGCTCAATGGTGGTGAGGAACTTTCTGTTAAACAGTTATCAAAAGAGTTTGGTGTAAGTGAGGTGGCAGATATTATGCAAAAAGATTTAGAGTGGTATTTATCAAAGTTGACTGATAGATGAATAAATTTAAAAATCCGCAAAAGAAGCTTTTAGAGTGGTATGAAACCTATGGAAGACATGAGCTTCCTTGGAGAAATACAGATAATATTTATCATATATATCTCAGTGAAATAATGCTCCAGCAGACACAAGTAAATCGGGTAAGAGATGAGTATTATCCTCAGTTTTTAGAGAGATTTCCCTCTTTACATGTACTTGCCAATGCAGAACAAAATGATGTTCTTTCTGCTTGGAGTGGGCTTGGGTATTATAGTAGAGCTAGAAATCTACATAGTAGTGCTAAACTTTCAACTAAGGGCTTACCAAGCACTCAAAAAGAGCTTATAAAACTTCCCGGAATTGGTAAATATACCGCAAGTGCCATCTGTAGTTTTGGACATAATCAAAACATTCCTGTAGTTGATACAAATATAGCAAGAGTCATAAAACGATTTTTTGCGCTCTTAAATCCTCCTGATAAGACCACCTGGAAAAATGCAAGTGACTTTGTAAATTCCAAAGACCCACGCCATCATAATCTTGCTCTTATGGACTTAGGCTCACTTATATGTCTGCCTAAGAACCCAAAGTGCGAAGAGTGTCCACTTTTAAAAGAGTG
>JAYEPE010000271.1:0-1972 GCA_034723735.1 Campylobacterota bacterium
TTTATCAAGTGCTTTCATGCGTTGCATAGATTCTGCTGCAGATACATAAGCTGAGATTTTTCCACCAACATATAATGGAAGAGTGTATTGTAATTTACTTTGAAAGAAATTACGATCACCTGGATTGTTGAGGTTTTCGGGTGGCTGAGTGTACATTGCACCACAAGCTGCCATATCGCCACCTTGACAGGCACCCATATTGTTCATAAATTCATCAGCACCAAAGTCACCAAAGGTGGCTTCACGTCCTGTGAGTTTAAATCCAAATACATTTCCTGCATCATCAGATCGAGAGATGTTTTGAATAAAGTCTAGGCTTCCCCATGCCGATCCACTTGCTTGCGAATGTGTCGCTTGCGCGGTTTGTATATCATAAGCGGCTGCTTTGATTTCTAAATTGTTTGCTTTGAGCAGTTCTATCGCTTGTGCTAGACTTACATGTTCTAAAGAGTGAACATTTGTAGCGTGCAAGCTGATGATAGAAGTGACGAATAAAGCGAGTGTCTTCATGCTAAGTAGGCTCCTTGTTAGATTGTGTGATAAAAATGTGATACATACGTTATAATAATTATGAGAGAGGATTATAGCCAAAATATTTTGCAATAACTTTAAACCTCTTTTAGGTAAAATTCCAAACAAAAAAAATAAAGGTTTGGTTATGGCTGTAGTTAGCATGAGCGATATCAAAAAGGGCGTACGTCTTACAATTAATGATGTACCTTACAAAGTAGTAGAGTTTCAACATGTAAAACCGGGTAAGGGTGCGGCATTTGTACGTATGAAAGTGAAAAGTTTTACAAATGGAAAAGTTGTTGAAAAGACTGTTCATGCAGGTGATAAGTTTGAGATACCTGATATGAAACATGCCACAATGCAGTATCTATATGATGATGGTGAGCAGTTGCAGTTTATGGATAATGAAACATATGATCAAATTGGTCTTGATTATGCACAGTGTGAAGATGCAATGAAATGGCTTAAAGACGGTACAAATGTAGAGATGATTTTTTATAAAAATAGAGCTATTTCTGTAGAAGCGCCTACTGTTATGGAGCTGATCATCACTGAAACACCACCAAACTTTAAAGGTGATACTTCAAGTGGTTCTAAAAAACCAGCTACTTTAGAAACAGGTGCGGTTGTTCAGATTCCTTACCATGTTCTTGAAGGTGATCTTATTCGCGTGAACACCGTAGATGGTGAATATATGGAGAAAGTTAAAAAGTAAATGGCCAGATTTTCTGGTCACTTATTATCATGACCTCTTACATGTAAGAAACTTCCTCGACAAACTACTTCATCAAAAAAATAAATTTATACACCTAGTAAAATAGATAAAAATACTACTTATATGGAATATTTGTAGAAAAATAAATACTTTATTATTTCTTTTAAAATATTTTGACACTTTAAAGTGTATAAAAAGGTGTATATCATTATAATACTCAAAAAAAGGAGTATTATGCCTTACCCAGGAATAACTACGAAAACATTAGAAAATGGTGTTAATAATATATATGTTAGGTTTAAACATTTAGGAAAAGTATATCCTGTAAAAAATTTCACAAAACTTTTTGGTTGTAAAACAGAAAAACAAGCATACGATAAACTTCAAGAAGTTAAATTAGAAATTTCAAAAGGAACTTCGGACGAACTTTATAAATTTAACTTTAGAGGAAATAAAAGTATGAAAAAGCGAGATGATATTGTACAAGAGAGATTTGAATTAAAAGAGAGTTACTGTAAAAAGCTACAAGAAAAAATACCTCATTTTGGTTTTGGAGGTTTTGGAGAAGCTACTTATTATCGTACTTATAGCCGTATAAAAGATGATGGCTCTCAAGAACATTGGGCAGATACTGTTATTCGTGTTATCAATGGCATTATGTCTGTACGTAAAAATCACTCTGTTTTAAATAGACTAGAGTGGATAGAAGAGACAAGACAACAGTATGCTTATAAGCTAGCACAA
>JAYEPE010000272.1:0-1969 GCA_034723735.1 Campylobacterota bacterium
ATTTCTCGTTAGCAAAAAAGTCTCCATTTCCTTCCATGTGAGCTACATAAGACTTAGGAGCATCTGGGAATGCTCTTAGTTTATGAGGGTTGTTTTGAGCAAATTTCTTAACTGCAGCTGCAGCACGTCTGTCTGAGTTACCTTCACGAAGAACAGGGTTAACTGCAGAACCTAAACAAGTACCATACTTAGCTTGAATAGCCTCTTCTTCAGCATTTGCTGGATTTTCTGGATACTCAGGAATATCAAAACCTTGACCTTGAAGCTCAGCGATACAGTCTTTTAACTGACCAACAGAAGCAGAGATATTTGGAAGTTTAATAATGTTTCCATCATCTTGAAGTACAACTTCACCTAGTTTAGAAAGTTCATCTTCTGCAAGACCCATTGCCGCTAAAACACGACCTGAAAGTGAGATATCACTAACTACTACTTCAACGCCTGCTGCTTGAGTAAAAGCATTAACGATAGGTAATAAAGAATAAGTTGCTAAAGCCGGAGCTTCATCGATTTTTGACCAAATGATTTTTGACATATTTCATCCTCTGTGTTAATAGATATTCCTATGCTTAAAGCTAAGGCAGATATCCATCTTTAAATTTCAGACAATAGTTTAGCACTTTGTAAATAAAATTTTAACTATAATTCAGAGATACTTTTTATATAATTATTAGTAATGTTTCACTTTGTAGCATTAGCTATGTTTTTCCTATGTGTAGAATAGTAACGTGTGTAGTGGTGCTTACCATCTTTACCCCGAACAAAATAGAGGTAATCACTTTTTGCAGGAAAGATTGCCGCCTTAATGGCAGCAATACTAACGTTACATACAGGTAGTACTGGTAATCCCTTGTTTTTATAGGTATTATAGCTTGAAGTATCCTCTTTTATGCGCTTTGAGGTTATTTTTGTATGTGAAAATTCTCCATAATTAAGGGTACCATCCATCTGTAAACGCATCCCTTTTTGAATTCGATTATAAATAACAGAACTAACCATAGACATATCTTCAATAGAGGCTGCTTCTTTCTGTATTACTGAAGCAAGTGTTACAAAATGTAACCACTTTTTCTCTTCATATGTGCCGAATATTTTCTCTGACCAGAGTATCATCTGTTGACGAGATTGGTACAACAGTATTTTAATTGCTTTTTTCTCAGTAATACCGATAGGAAGCTTATATGTTTCAGCAACAAAGGCTCCCTCTTGTATGGGAGTATATTGATCATAATACTTTTGAAGCTTTGTTCGATTTAAATTTAATTGCTTGGCAAGAGCATTTAAAAAAAAGTATGTTGTCTCACCAGGAATTAATGTAACATCTTCAAGTGCCGCCTTGGATGTCGTTAAGCGATAAAGAAAATCAGCATGGCTTAGCTTAGAATCACCAATATCAATCCAACCTTGCTGAGGATAACCAATAAATCGTATTATATATGTATCTAAGAAGGTTAAATCAAAATGTTTATCTTTGAGATGTGTTATAATCTGAGTTATATTTCCTTTAGGAATATAAAGCACTTTAGAGCTTTTTATTGGCAGATTTAGGTAGAAAAGTATGGATATAAAAATCACTAAAATTATTTCAACTATCCATTTTTTATTAATGTCATTCATTATTTTTATCACACTTGTCTCAACTTCACTGTTAATTGCTTTACAACACGGCATTGTACTCAAAGAACTTAAGTTTTCAAACCTTCATATTCAAAGCTTACATGTAAACTATAAAAAGGGTTTTAACATTCATCTAAAATCTATGGATGTAACTAACAGTAACGATAAAAAGAGTGCTTTAAAGTTCGATTATCAAGATATTCATCATATTCTTCACAAAATAGAAAACTACCTACCCTACTTTAATACTATAGATATCAATGCTCTTCATATTAATGAGAATCTATTAATGCTTGAATACACTAAAGAGAAGCCTTTACATGTAAGATTATCCAATAAGGATATATCTCTT
>JAYEPE010000273.1:0-1968 GCA_034723735.1 Campylobacterota bacterium
CTCTGGGCTATATACGAATAGTAATCTATAAGTATCGTAAGTCTTTTTGGTCTTGAATCTTTTCTCAAATGCGGCATTCATATTATTATTACCACTGATTTCAAATCCATTGTCTGTAAAAGCTTTTTCTATACTCTCTGTCGTTATCTTACCCTGAGTATTATCAGCAGAATAGATTCTAACATCTCTTTGCTCTTTTTGGGCCTTTTTTGCTTGTGCCTCTGGAGCAGGAGAGCTTTGATTACATCCACTAAACAAAGATATCGATGCTAAAGCTATGATTGAAATAATTATATTTTTCATCTATTTTCCTTTATCTTTTTCTTGATGCAAGCTCAGCAGATTTTATATAGGTATTACCCTTTCTGTCTGTTGCTGTTATAGTAAGAAAATCACCTTTTTCTGAGTCATCTCTCACTACACCATTATCTATATCTCTACCCATTAGTTTTTTACCAATCTTAAAGCTATCGCATCTGAACTGAAACTTAAAAATAGGGTTTTTAGAGAAAAACTGACTTGTAGATACATCAAGTACAACTTCTTCACCCACTTTTCCAGTGATATGTGTGATAAAATTCGCATCATCACTATTTCCTGTTTTTGTCTTAGCTTGGTTATATGTCATCATAGGATGACTAAATACCATTTTTGCTGTAGCTACGCCGTTTTTAATTTTAACTTTTATAGCTGTTATTTTACTTTTTGCCATCTCTTACCTATCCTTCACATCCACCAGCTGCAACCTCAGTTGTAGTCTTGGTCATATAGATTTTTCCATCAGTTGTTTCAACTAGAACCATGATAGTACCACTTTTACCCATTTTTATCTTTGCTTCGTATTTTTTTAAATCATACTTGTTTACTTCATAAACAGCAACAGCACTTTCAGGATTTGCATCTTGAAATAGAGCAACAGTTTTAGCGTCAAGAGTTGTACTGAACTTTACAGGAACAGCTCCACCACTTGAGTTTATCTTTGGTACAGTAAGTTTTATCTGATCACTCTCGGCTACATCTTTTACATTGTACAGAGCTTTTGTAGCATCATCGATTGTGTGCGCTGTCCATACTGAGGGCTTAGATTTTCTATAATCTTGAGCACTTAAATTCATCGGAATCACAGATAGTGCAATAGCACTGCCTGCAAAAGTTAAAAAATCTCTTCTATTCATCTATTCTCCCCTTACTTGAAATCTAATATATAATCAACAACTAGTTTAAATTCAGCGTCGCTTAATGATGCACCACCTTTAGCAGGCATACCCATCTCTGTACCCTCTAAACCGTTTTTATAAACTTTCTCAAGTCCTTTTTCCATAAATGGAGCCCATCCAGCTTTATCTCCAGCAGCTGGAGCAACACCTGTTGCATGACACATCGTACAGCTAGCTTCATAAGCAGCTTTAACATCAAAGCTTACTTTATGTGCACCCTCATCTTTCTTTGGAGGTAGGTCTCTTTTAACAGACATAGGAGGATTAAAATCTGTAATACCGCCATCAACTCTTGCGATTCTATCAGTCTGCTGACAGTTAGTCATACATCTCTCAGACGCATCTTCTAGTCTAATCGCACCGTAGTTATCTGGATTTTTGTAAAACTCTCTTACATTTTCAAGACCATCAACTCCATCAATATCAGGAACAAAACCATTTCTATTTGGCATCTCTATCTTTAAGAACTTAGCTTTGTCTAGTTTAAATGTTTCATTAACTATCTCGCCATCTACTTTCATACCATTGATATAAAGCATATATGCAGTTAGTGAATAAACTTCATCATCAGTTAAAGTTTTTGATTTTGTATGAGGCATCGCATCTCTGATATACCACCACATAGTACTAGCAACAGGCCAGTATGAACCAAATACTCTTGCTGGACCTTCAGCAGTTGGGTCTAACCATCTGTTGTTTTTAAGAGTTCTTTTCATCTCTTTAGCGTTACCAGCTGAAAGTGCAGGATATC
>JAYEPE010000274.1:0-1960 GCA_034723735.1 Campylobacterota bacterium
ATTCGCATAAACAAGCTGAATTGGACCCATTGGTGAAAACCATTCAAGCGCCACTCCATAAGACGAGCGTATAATATCTTGTATATCGCCCTCTGTTGGAATGTTATTGTAAGCAACATGTTCAGGAGTTTCTCCAGTAATCCAACCCCAATCATAAAAAGCAGCAAGACGCATCTTAGCCTTAGGAAGCAGTGGAGCACTAATCTCAAAGTTATTTGAAAATGTCTCAGTACCCCCCACACGCCTATGTTGTCCATTCTCATCAACATACGAAGGAGCAAGTGAATACGATTCATAACCACGAACAGAACGCATACCACCCATATAATAACGCTCCGCAAGAGGTAAGTACCCTTTATCAGTTGCATGGTTATATCGTGCTTTATAGCGTACAATAAAATCAACACCTATAAAAGGCTCCAGCCCTTTATAAGCAGAAAAATTTGTTCGACTTTTAAAATAATCTGCATCTCCACCAATACCAGATCGTTCAAAACTCTGACGTGCTACAAAACCTTCTCGTGGAAGATAAAAATCATCCGTATTATCAAATGTTGCACTGAGTGTAATAGAACTTTTCGCATAACTTTCAAAGAAAACGGCATAATAACTATCAAAAACAGTTGAAGCATAATCTTGGTAGCCTGTATCTGCGTAGCCATATCCTAAATATCCGGTAATATGACGTGTAAAACGGTGACCTGTACCAAGGCTAATACCTTGAGAATTTACTGTATAGTCATTATATTGATAACTTGAATGATAGACAGAGAAGTTTCCACTAAAATCACTATCATTAAGCCGCGAGTTAGAGATGTTAAAAGAGTAATTTTGAGTAAGTTCTGATTTTTCTAGCTCAATCCCCATATTAATACCTGATCCAAAGATATTACGATCACTAACACCTACTGTTAATAAGATACCCCCATAGCTACCATATCCACCACCAAGCTGTATATTACCTGTTGGCGCTTCTTTAACTTTTACAATCAAATCCATTGTATGTGTATCGATACGTTTCTCTTCAATCGTCGTGCCTTCAAAATATCCAGTACGTCCTAAAGCATTTCGGGAGTCTTTCAAGTCGGTAAGGTTATACATATCCCCAGGGCCAAGATAGAGTTCACGCCGAACAATACGATCAAGTGTTCGATTATTACCCGCAATAATAACATTACGAATACGTACTTTTTCACCAGGCTTAATACTATAAACCACTTCAACAGATTTTGTCTCTGCATCTTTTCGTAAATCAGGAACAACCTGCACAAAAGCATAGCCTAAGTCTGCGATAGCCGTTTTGATACGCTCAGAATCTTCTCTAAAGGTTTTGATATTAAAGGCTTCATTCATCTTGAGTTTAATGACCTCACGAAGAGCTTCATCTTCCATAACATCAACACGTTGATCTAAGATGATATCACTGACACGATAGACTTCACCCTCACTCAGTTGATAACTGATTTGCGCACTATAATGATCAAAATCCACCCGAACAAAAGGTTCATCAATTTTGGCATCAAGATAACCATATTGCATATAAAGATCACGGATTCGAAGAGGATCATATTGCATTTGGGAAAGTTGCATTTTCCCATCATTTCTTCCCCAAAACCAGCCCATCCATTGGTGCTCTTTATTGGCAAGTACCTCATCAAAAAGCTCAGGATCAAGACCTTCAGGACCGTCAAAATCAAGTTGTTCAATAATAATATTTTCACCCTCATTCACTCTAAAAACAACTTTTACACTTCCGTTTTCAAGGTGTTGTGTCTCTATTTCGACAACGGAATCTATTTTTCCTTCTTGACTCAGAGCATCAATAATTCGTTTTTTAACACTCTCAAGGCGTTTTTCATCATAAATTGCACCTTTTTTTATCTGTAAAAGGGCTGCTTGCGTCTCTTCGTCATTTTCCTTATAGCCTTTCATCTCAATTTTAGAGATAATCGGTTTCTCT
>JAYEPE010000275.1:0-1954 GCA_034723735.1 Campylobacterota bacterium
CATTAGCTCTTTATTGGAACCCCAGCCATGTAAGACAATAAAATCTTTTTGAGCTTGGGGATTGAGTATCTCATAGCTGATATTAAAATCACACTCTTTATAGCGGACACGCTTAGATGCCACTATTTTCCTTTAGCTTGATTGATAGAGTGGATATATTGATAGCTAAGCTTAGGACGTTTTTGAGACGGTAAACTTCTTAGTAAAACTTGCATTAAAGCATCAAAATCTTCAAAAAGATAGTGTGCCATTGAACCTGGAATTGGGTTTATCTCATTTAAACATACCTCATCATCAATAACAAAGAAATCACAACGAATCAGAGCCCCTTCAAAAAGTCCTGTATAGATTTTTGAGAAAGTTGTTTGTAGTTTTTTCACCATAGCTTCATCAAGCTCAGCTTCATTTGCCTTGGAAGAACGTGAAAAGTCACGATATTTTTTATCAAAATCTAAAAATTCTTGTTTTTCCGGCTCTTCAACTATAGAAAAATGAATCTTTCCATCAATACTACATCCCGCTAAATTATACTCTTTCACTCCAGCAACAAAAGGCTCAATAACAACACGTTCATCAAATTCAAACGCCACATCAAGAGCATAATCAAGCTCACTCTCTTCTTTTACAATGCTCACCCCGATAGAGCTACCTAAACGTGCAGGTTTAATGATAATAGGTAGAGCAATACTCGGTTTTTCACCTTGACGTAAAATCTCATAATCCAATGTCTTTACATGTAAAGATTGGGCTAGCCATTTTGTATAGCCTTTATCAAAACTAAATACTGATGCCTCTTTGCGTGGACCGATAAAAGAGATATCATAAAAATCTAAAATCGAAGCAATTGAACCATCTTCGCCATCGCCACCATGAATTAAATTTAAAACAGGTGCATCAAGGAGCTCTTTTGAAAAAGTACGGCGTAGTTCAAATCCACCCTTTCTTACATGTAAGAGTGGCATCTTTTTATATGTTCCGCTTGAAAAACTTTTCGCTTTCATATTTTTAGTATCGACTTTGTAAAATTGATGGTCTTGGTCACAGAAAACTAAGTTTATATCAAATGAGCGTAATTTTTCCATAACAGTAATAGCGCTGACAATGCTAATTTCATGCTCATAGCTAGCACCGCCAAATAAAATAGTGATTTTCAATAAATTCCTTTAGAGTTTTTGTAGTTTTTTAAGGGCTTCTCGAACAAGAGAAGATGTATCGGTACTTTCACATGCAGCCAAGGTAGAGCTAATAATATCTTTTTTAAAGCCTAGTGATTCAAGAGCCAACATCGCTTCTGCAGCAGCAGGATTTGCATTGGAGTTTGAATCTGCTAAAACTGCATCAAAACCACTAAGCTCAACCAAAATACGCCCTGCACTTTTAGGACCAATTCCTGGGACTTTTTTAAGCATGGCAATATCACTTGAGGCGATAACAGAAGCAAACTGAGACGCAGAAAAAGTTGAGCAGATGGCGAGTCCTACCTTAGGCCCTACTCCGCTGATTTTAATAAGGCGCTCAAATAAAATTTTCTCTGATTTTTCATAAAATCCGTATAACTGTTGCGCATCTTCACGAATAATATGCTTTACATGTAACTTTACATTCTGTGTATTAATAGAACCAAAAGTTTGTAGTGAAACAAATACTTCATAGGTAAGTCCATTAACATTTACATGTAAGAATGTGGGCTCTTTATATTCAATCACTCCTTCAACAGCTACAATCATCTATTCATCCACCTCAGCAATATAATAATTATCCTCAGTTTCATGCAAACCAAGAGCCTTTATAATGACATTATGTTCGGGAATAAGATTAATGTCCATAACAGGGTCTATTAACTTAAAAATAATTTCATTATGATTTCTCCAGCGGTCATTATTAATAATACGGGCATCAAAAATATCATTTTGAACCGAATGATATTTAGTTTGTTGCAGGTCTAAATTCTTCT
>JAYEPE010000276.1:0-10010 GCA_034723735.1 Campylobacterota bacterium
AACGGAAACTATTAATATTTTTAATCTCTACACGAGTATAAAGTTTTTCATCACCATGAGGACGAATAGAGACATTTACATCAACACGAAATGAACCCTCTTGCATATTCGCATCAGAGATATCTAAATAACGAACAATAGAGTGTAACTTTTTAAGATAACGAATCACTTCATCATCATTTCTCATATCAGGCTCTGAAACTATCTCAAGTAATGGTGTCCCTGCACGATTGAGATCTACCTTTGAGATATCACCATCATGAATATTTTTACCAGCATCTGCTTCAATATGAGCACGATTGATACGAATAGTTTTATGAGAACCATCTTCAAAATCAATCTCTAAATTTCCATGTTCAACCACGGGCGTATAAAGTTGTGTAATTTGATAAGCACTAGGACTATCAGGGTAAAAATAACTTTTACGGTCAAAAAATGAAGTACGATTAATAGTAGCATCTACTGCTGTGCCAAACATCGTTGCCTTATGTAATACTTCACGATTAAGAACAGGAAGAGCTCCAGGTAAAGCTAAACATGTGGGACAAGTATTGGTGTTTTGAGCATGATTAAAACTAGTAGGACAAGAACAAAAAAGTTTTGTCTTGGTATTAAGTTGAACGTGAACTTCTAGGCCTATGACGACTTCAAACATGGGATTCCTCTGATGACTTTATAAGAGAGTTATTTTAGCCACTTTTTCATTTAAATCCTCTAAACCTTTGAGGATTCCTCAAAGAGAATCAAGCCTCGATTTCTATCTTAGTCAATTCAAATGCCTTAACAAAATGTTCAAGTCTAATTTTAGCTTCATCAGCATCTTTGGCTTTAAAGCTCATTTCTAGGGCTCTAATACTTTCAAAAGCTCGCGTAAGACCTAGGTTTGCGGAGACCCCTTTAATATCATGGCTAACTTTTTGTCCTTGATCGTAATCTTTATCTTCAATAATCTGCGCTAGTTTGGATCCAGATGGACTATACATCTCTATATATTCATCTAACAGTTCTTGAAGAATCGCCTTATCATCACCCACTAAGGCAAGACCCATGCTCCACTCTATAAGCTCTGCTGTGCTCTCTTCAATCTCTACTTTCGTTTCAATAACTTCTTCTGCAATTTCAACTTCTGTTTCTGCCTCAATCTCTACTTTCGTTTCAATTATTTCTTCTGCAACTTCAACCTTAGGTTCAACTTCTGCTTCTGGCTCAATTTCAGCAACTAGAGCATGTTCTAATGATTCACGCGGAGAAAGATATTTTATAATTGCATCATAAAAAGCCGTCACATTAAAAGGTTTACCAATATGCTCTTGCATTCCTGATGCAAGACTTTTTTCAATATCACTTGGTAAAACATTAGCTGTCAAGGCGACAATTGGAAGTTGTGTAAATTGCTCATCTTTACGAATAGATTTAGCTGCATCATAACCATTCATAATTGGCATACTAATATCCATAAAAATCATTTTAGTTTCAGGATGCGCATAGAGTAAATCTATTGCTTCTTTACCATTATTGGCAATAAGAAGAATAATTCCTGTATTTTCCAGTAAACTCTTAATAACACTTTGATTAATTCTATTGTCTTCAGCCAATAAAATTGTTTCTCCTTTAAACTGTGAAACACCCTCTTTCGTTGCTAGTTTAACTTTTGATTCACAAGGAGCTTCACTATAAAGTTCAATGATAGTATCAAAAATATCTTGCTGATTAAATGGCTTTTGAAGTTCAGCATCAATACCTTTCACTGGGGTATCAAGTTTTTTAACTACATCATTTTCTAAAAGAATAATTTTTGCATTTGTAAATTCTTTATAGCGTTGAATCGTATCAGAAAGTATCTCATCTGAAAGCTTAGAGTCTAAACACAAGATATCATATTCATGATCTTGTAAAATACGTATCGCTTCATCTTCTGTTGCAACAATATCTGCATGATAATGATAATACGCAATCATACGTTGCAAGGATCCTGCGGCATTAGTATTGCTATCAACAACCAATACTTTTTTATTCATAATATTTTTATCAGGAAGTCTATAGTTACGCGGATCAATTTTTGCTGGGGAATCAAGTGTAACTACAAAAGTAAAACAGCTACCCTTTCCAAACTCACTTGTAACACTAACCTCACCACCCATCAAATGAACATACTCTTTAACAATAGCAAGTCCTAAGCCCATGCCATCGTATTCTCTTGCATTTGAGTTATCAACTTGCACAAAAGAGTCAAAAAGTTTTGAGAGAGCTTCTTCTTGAATTCCAATACCAGTATCTGTAATACTACACTCTAATACAATTAACTCTGCTTCAGAGTCTAAGCGTTTCATATAAAATATAATCTCACCAAAATTTGTATATTTGATAGCGTTAGAGATAAGATTTGATATTACATCTCGTAATTTTTCTTCATCGCCTACAATACGCGAAGGAACATTATTAGCAATTTCAAAAATTAACTCAAGCTCTTTGTCATGGGCTTGTTGTGACATTTTTAAAGAGATATCATCTAAGACGCTATTGATATTAAACTGTAGTTTTTGAACTTGTGTATTACCAAAATCAATTTTAGAGAAATTCAAAATATCATTAATAACGCTTAAAAGTAAGTCTGCAGAATTTTGAATATTTCTTAAATGGCTAAGCTGATTTGTATTGAGTTTTGTTTCAAGTAAGATATGACTGAAGCCAATAATAGCATTCATAGGTGTACGAATCTCATGACTCATTTTAGTTAAAAATTCATCTTTAGTCTTAGCAATTGTTGCTGTCTCAATAGATTCCTCCAGAAGATGACTGTTTTCCTTTACAAGATCACGGTTTTCATCTTCAAGATTACGATTTCGTCGCATTAAAATGAGAAGTAATGCCACTAACGTCATAATAATAAAGTAGGGAAATAAACTTAGCATTGTATTTACTATATCCATGGAGTCACCTTTTTTTTCATTTTTTGTTATAGCGGTTTTTACAGGTTTTTCATCTATTGTTTGCGTTTTATTACTTTCTATAGAACTACCAAGAGGGAGTACGGGCGCAACTTCTTCTTTAATTGGCTCAACTTCTTTTAGCACTGGCTCACTAATCTTTTCAGGCTGATCTATTTCTATTACTTTAGGGATCTCAGGTTTTTCTTTAACTTTTTTGATATCACTCTTTATAACTTTAGGAGGTACTTTAACTTTGAGCGCCTCCTTCTCAACCATCTCAATTTCCATTTCGAGAGATGAAGCTTCTGCTACAATCTTCTGTTGCTCTTTAAAATTAATACGAGTTTTTGATTTATAACGACTAAGATATGGGGATGTTTTATAGTTATGAATAATGGCTAAAACAGCATTAGCTTCTTTACGATCTCTAAAAGGAAAGATATTGAGTGTATGGTATTTTTTTCCGTGATAAACACTAAATTCAAAGTTTCCTGAATCAACTAAACTCTGATACCTATCATGATCAGCAAGAGTGTTCTCGTAATAGGAAAGTTCTCTATTAGCATTATTCTCTTTGGAAAAAGAACCTACTACAATCTTATAATAAGTATAATCAGCAAGCAGTGTAAAATATGTAAAAAATAAAATTAAACCGTATCGAAGCATCTGTCACCTTTTTTGATATATACAGATGATTATAATATGATTAAAGTTACTCTCTAATTAAAGCTTCGCGAATATCTTCAAGAAGTTTCGTCTGTTTCCTTTTTTCATCAAAATTCTTGCGATACATCAGTAAAGCTTCAAGCAGTAAAATAAGTATCAATGCTATAAAAATAAAAATAAAAGTAAAAACAATGGCAGGAAGTGTTCCCAAAAAAGAGAAACTTGAATATGTAAGAAAGGCACCTAAGATAACAAAAGCCCAACTCATGCCAAGCAAAAAGCTGAGAATTGTATCGAAAGTACGTAATTGCATTAGGTCTTAGTGATCGTCACTCAAAAGAACTGCACCACCAAGGTAAACATACGTTAGCATCATAAAAATAAATGCTTGAAGAAGTGCCATAAATGTCAATAATGCGAATGGAATCAATGGCATTAACCATGGAGCTAACATTAAGATTACCATTAAGAACATATCATCACCTTTAACATTTCCAAAAAGACGGAAGCTAAGAGAGATAATACGTGAAATATGAGATACAAGTTCAATTGGAAACATCAACCAATATAACCACCAAACTGGACCAAGAAAATGCTTGAAGTACATTACAACACCATTACGACGAATGCCTTCGTAGTTATAATAAACAAATACTACAAGTGCTAACGCTAAGGTAAAATCAAGAAATGCCGTTGGTGCTTCAAAACCTGGAATAATACCAATAACATTTGCAACGGCAACAAATAAACCGATTGTTGCAACAAGAGGAAGATACTTTCGTGCTTCTTCTTTACCCATAACGTCCGCGCCCATAGCTAGAACGCCACCGAGGTAAGCTTCCATAACATTTTGTGTACCTGTTGGTACGATACGAAGGCTTTTAGTCGCTGCTCTAGCCAAAAACAGTACAATACCTGCTGCTAACAACATATGTACTAGGTAGATAAAAGCATGATTATGACTAATCAAACCAAAAAATAAAAACAAATCACCCATTAAGAGTCCCTTTGTGCTGAAATTATTGCGCAAATTATATTATATATTTGGTTAAACTATTATTATATTTTGAAGTTTTTTAGAATGTTTTTGACGATATTTCTTTGATATCAGAGCAAACAAGAGATGATAGATGAAAATTGCAAAAAGTACAATGGCAACCTTCAAGTAAAGTGCATTTTTATACATATTTTCTAGCTTCTGCGTGTAAAATTCTGTAGGGATATTAATTCGAATTCCTCCACTGAGTGCATCAAGAGAATATTCCTCTTTAGCGTGGCAACTAAGACATGATTTTTTCATTTTTAATACACCTAGAAACTTGAAATTTTCTAGCTTATCATCTATTTTATAATAATAATTTTTGTCTGTTTTTTGAGAAAGATACTCAAGTGCCTCACGTTCAAAATAGTCTGGGCTATTTTTAGGATTAATAGGATTGAGACTTAATACTTGATATTTAAAAGAATTAAATTTATTTTTTTCTTGAAATTCTTGATGTCTAAAAAGTGTATCAGATTTCTCTTGTAAATTATCAACACCTTTTTTATTGTACGGTTTTTGATACTGTGCATACCAATTAAAATTTCTATTAATAATATAATAGTTAGATTTAGCTGCTTCAAGTAGTGATGATTTATCACGTTCTTTATGTACTTTTACTGCATTATCAATAGCAAAAAACAGCACCATAACCAAGACAACAATAGCAATGAATAATAACACTAATATTATTTTTTTTGAATTCATCAAGTAATTATACACCAAATTTCTATAGAGAAACTTGGTTTATAATGTTTTTTGCGATTTTAATATCGTGACTTATAGCTTCTTTGAGGGCTTCTAGTGAAGAAAACTTCTGATTTGGACGTATAAAATCTAAAAAACTAATAGAAGCAGTATCCTTACATGTAAGCTTAGCATCTAATATATGTGTCTCTATAGCAAAACTACCATCAGTACTATAGCGATGCCCTATAAATGAGACTGAAGGATGGTAATGTTCTTCATCATCAATACGTGTTAATGTTGCATAGACACCTTCTTGAGGGAGAAGAAAATTCTTTACATGTAAGTTTATTGTGGGCATAAGCTCTTTTTTTCCAAGACCTTGTCCCGTAATAATATCACCATAAATAGTATAATTATGTCCTAAGAAAGCATTAGCACCTCTAACATCTGAAAGTTTTAATTTGGCACGTATCTTATGTGAATGTACCGAATCATTGTGTACAAGTACCTCATCAATAACAATCACCTCACCATCAAAGAGTGCTTTTAAATCGGCATAAGAACTTTGACGGTTTTTTCCAAAATGAAAATCATAACCTACTACTATTTTTTGTAGTTTTGGGAACTCTCTCTTTAACATCGCAATAAAAGCGCTACCATCAAGATGACGAATACTTTCTAATGGATAATAAAAAATAGGGTGCTTACTAAAACGCTCACGTTCACGCGCAGGAGTAAGATTAGCATATCCTGTTTCAATAACAACTATACCTCCTTTATCTCCTAAGGCTGCAAAGAGGTGCTGATGACCAATATGCATACCATCAAAACCACCGATAGCAATAGCGTTAACTTCGTTTGTAGCAATAGCAGTATTCAATATTACCTTCCTTTCCTCTAATATGTGCTTCTTCTTTAGCAATTAATTGCCACCCTTTAATATGACAACTATCTTCAAACTCTAACATAGCTTTTGCAATAGCCTTAGGATCTTTGAGTACCCCATGATTATCACGTTTTGCCTCTCGACCCACTTCAAACTGAGGCTTAAAAAGTAAAATGATCCACTGTGATGCTAAACGCTCGATATCATCCAATATATGAGAAAGTGAAATAAAAGATACATCACTTGTCACTAAGTCATAAGCCATATTATTTTCAAATCCACGAATATCAGTTTTCTCAAAAGAGCTTACTTTAGGATGATTTCTAAGGCTTACATGTAACTGCTCACTCCCCACATCAACCGCATCTACATGTAAGACACCCTCTTCAAGTAAAACTTCACTAAAGCCTCCTGTACTTGAGCCAATATCAAGTACATTCATATCTTTACATGTAAAAGGTAAAAGTGGTAAAAATGTTTTTAATTTTAAAGCAGCACGACTCACATAAAGGTCATCACCAAGGACTTCAACTTTCTCATCAGTAATCTTATAGGCACTTTTTGTAATCACCTTAGAATTAAGAGTCACTTTTTTATCTTTAATAAGTTGTTGCGCCTTATTACGACTATCAACATAAGCGTTTTGTACTAAATAATAATCCAACCTCAAAAAGCCACCTCTATCGCAGTATAAAAATAATCTAAGCGCATCTCATAATTTTTATTGTTATTGGCATCTTCTAGGCTAAAGCTTGTAAGATCGTAGCCTATTTTAATAAGGTATTGCTCAATTCTATAGCCAATGCCGACTCCCAAAAGATAGGCTCCTGCAGAATCCGAGTTTGAATGGGTATAGGCTTCATTCCAAAAAAGCTGAGCTGCACCTATTTTTCCATATAAATCAAAGGTATCTTGATAAAAAGGCCAGTGAGGCAGTGCGGTAACACCAACACTTGAGAATGACTCTTCAACTTCGCCTCCCTCATAGAGTCCATAAAACTTTTTATACAAGGTATAATCTAACTCTACAGAAAAATTTTCATTAATGTATGCACCCAAAGTAAAGCGAACATTACCATCTTCAATCTTAGAGTGTTGTTCACTCAATCTATCATCACTATCATAAAATGCCGAACCATAAGCCACACCAATATAAGGTCCTGCTCGCTGGGCATTTAATAGAGTTAAAAACAGCATCATACTCAATAAAATTTTCATAAAAGTATCTCTCGCATCTCATTTTCACTTATGACATTCACCCCTAAGTTCAGGGCTTTATCATACTTACTGCCTGCATCTTCGCCATAAATAAGATAATCAGTTTTTTTAGAGACTGAACCTGAAACTTTGGCACCTAGGCCCTCAAGCATAATTTTGATATTTCCACGTGGTTCACTCATGCTTCCTGTAAGCACAACAGTTTTGGATTTAAAAGGATTTTCAAGAACAATTTTCTTAGCTTCAGGAGCAATAGGGTTAATAAGTCTCTGAAGTTCTTCTATTTGATCCCGATTAACACGAATAAACTCCATCAAAGATTCTGCCATCTCTTCACCAAAACCATCAAGAGCGATAACCTCTTCTTTGCTTGCACTGTTTACATGTAAGCCAAAATTCTCACATAAAGTTTTTGATGCTACCTCTCCAATATGCTCAATTGCTAAGCCATTTATAAAACGCCAACACTCACAGCCTTTGGCATCTTCTATAGCTTTTAAGAGGTTTTTACTTTTTTTCTCTTTAAATCCTTCTAGCGCTAAAAGTTGTTCCAACTCTAAAGAAAAAAGATCTTTTACACTTTTTACAAGTCCTTCTTTATGCAAGCTCTCTACAATCTTATCACCCAAGCCGTCTATATTGAGGCATGGCTTTGAAGCAAAATAGATAATAGCATTCACAACCCTAGCCTCACACTCAAGATTTTGACACTTTATAAGCGCACCCTCATCTAAAAGTTCTGAACTACAAACAGGACAAAGCAAGGGTCGTGGTGTGACTTTTTGCGAACCATCACGCTCATGTTCTAAAACCTTAATAATTTTTGGAATCACGTCACCACTACGCAAAATAATCACACTATCACCAATACGAATATCTTTACGTTCAATCTCATCAAAATTATGCAGTGTTGCACGCTCAACAATAACGCCCTCAATAGGAGTAGGTTCTACAATCGCAACAGGCGTAACAGTACCACTACGCCCTACTTGCAGAATAATATCGTTGACCTTGGTGACTTTTTCCACTGCTGGAAATTTATATGCCACCGCCCAACGTGGATTTTTGACGGTATAGCCCATCTCATCTTGAGACTCAATCGAATCAATCTTAATCACCATGCCATCAAGCATCATATCAAAATTATTACGTTCACTTAGCATCTTTTGATAGAAGGCTTCAACCTCAGAAGCATCTTTACATGTAAGTCTCATAGGAGGTGCTCTAAAGCCTAGCTTATAGATAAAATCCATGCGTTTATGCAACAGAGTCTCATCTAAAGTATTCTCCCCGATACCATAAGGTAAAAACACTAAGTTTCGTGAAGCTGTTATGCTAGAGTCTAATTGTCTAAGTGAGCCTGCTGCTGCATTACGAGGATTAGCAAAGAGAGCTTCACCTTTTTCGCTACGTAACTGATTAATAGCCTCAAAGTCATCTTTAAAAATAACAACTTCACCGCGAATCTCAATACGTTCTTGATAGTCAATTTTCAAAGCAATAGAGCGAATTGTTTTAGCATTTTGTGTTACCTCTTCACCTATACTTCCATCACCACGCGTAATGGCTTGAACTAAAGCACCCTTGTCATAAATGAGATTTAAACTCGCACCGTCATATTTAGGTTCACAATAAAAACTCATATTTTCAGTTAGTTTAGCAGATTTTTCTATCCATTTTTGAAGATCAACAAAATCGAAAATATCTTCTAAAGACCACATACGGCTCAGATGTGACGCTTTTTCAAAACCATCAAGTATCACACCTCCAACACGTTGAGTAGGAGAATCTAAGGCTATTTTCTGAGGATTTTTATCTTCATAAGCTAAAATTTTATGATAAAGAGTATCATATACTTCATCCGTGGTAAGAGGATCATCAAGTACATAATAATGGTGTGCATAAAGATTAAGTTTTATTATAATTGTTTCATATTCACTAAGTGTCATAAGGCTCTTTCAAATTAGTAGCGTATTTTAGCGAAGTTTGTGATAGACTTCTTTTAAACAAGCAAGGAACATCCATGAAATATAGATTTATACTTCTCATTTTATTGGTAAGTAGCACGCTCTTTTCTAGAGAAAGTCACCGTAATCAAATCACAACAGTCCCTGATATCTCTCGCTATAGTATCATCCAATCCGAACTCAGTGCTGATATGACCTTTAGACTTGATAAATATACAGGCATAGTATCACGCATGCTTGAAGGAAATAAAGGAACATTTTGGTTAAAACTCAAACGTGAAAAACATGCCAATGATATTCAATCTAAGAACAGTGTAAATTACCAAATCTTTGCTTCAGGCCTAAATATACAGATGATTTATCTTCTTAATGTTCATACTGGTGTCACTTGGGAACTCTCTGAAAATTCTAAATTGGGTATTTTTTGGAAAGTGATACGATAGCTTTTTGATGCAGTGCAAAATATGCCAAAAGAGGACAAGACACTATTTTGACACCCAAATGCAATGGGATTTTTATCACTGCAGTGCATGTGAATTTTTCTTTAAAGACCCCAAGCATTATCTCAATAATGATAAAGAAGTCAAAGTCTATCAAAACCATAACAATACTAT
>JAYEPE010000277.1:0-1943 GCA_034723735.1 Campylobacterota bacterium
TTTTTACACCTCAAGATCTTGTGGGTGTTCCACGTGGAGAAACTGATAATGCTGATGCGAATCAGATAGCTTCACTTTTACTTTCATTAGATTCTGATGGTAACCCTGATAATGGTGTAACAATTACTGAAGCAGCAATTGTTGAGCTGAATGAGGAAGTAGCTGTTGAAACTAATATTTTGGATATGACTCAAGAAGAGGTGACAACTGCTTCTGAAAATGTTGTTGAAGCTATTGTGGAGGCAGATCCTGAATCTCAAATGGAGGTAGTTTCCCCTGAAGAAGCAACTTCTCACTTAGATGAATCTGCTGCAGCTATTGAAGATGGAGTAGTAACACCTCCTGAACAGCCTGAACCTGAAGAGCCTACAACAGGTGCTGTTGGCGGTAACTAATTTACAATGATTACATGCAAGAGTATTTCCTCTTACATGTAAGACTTCTTTCATTCAATTTTCTCATTAAGGTTTTGCATGCGTATAGTACTAACAAGCGTCTTACTCGCTAGCCATCTTCTAGCAGATACATTTTCAAACACTATGTCCATGCAAGGCTTTACAGGACTTATTAATACTCCCAATGCGCAGACTCTCAAACAGGGTGATGCTGTACTTCATTTTAACAATCAATTTGACAATCATTTAAGAGGCTATGATTATGATCGTGAGTATAGCTATGAAGAAGATTATATCTTTGGAATTGGATTTTTGCCATATTTAGAAATTCAGGGACGTTTAACAGAAGCACGAGGGTATATTCGTGATCTTTCTGCTAATGCTAAGCTACAGATACCCTATCATCATAAGTATCTACCTGATTTTGCGATTGGTGCTCAAGATATTGGGGGTGCAGCAAATAATTATGATAATGTTTATGCTGTTATGGATAAAGAATTTTGGTTTGTTCGGGCTTCACTTGGGTATGGAAAAAGTAATGTTCCCAAAGAAAAAACCAAACGTATGAATGGTCTTTTTGGTGGCCTTGAAGTTCAAGCAATGCCTTGGCTATATATTATGGCAGAAGATGACACGATAGAGCAACATGCTGGAGTTCGCCTTGAATTACCTAAAAATTGGGATTTACCAGTAGGCGTAAGTGCTTTGGTCGCTAGTAATATTACTGATGGGAGTGAAACAAGTTTTGCAGTCAATGTAACTATTCCTCTGTTAAATGATAAAAAATCTTCTCTAAATACGCTTCGAAATAATGATAAAACTATATATAGTAAAGCAAAAACAGATACCTATCAGGTAGAAAAAAATATTGAAAAAATAGATTTAGGTGCGCCACAAGAGCAGACACTTTTTGATTTACAAAAAGCCTTGGTGGATTTTGGATTTGAGAATGTTCGTGTGGGATCGCAAGAGAAAACCTTACATGTAAGATGTGAAAATAGCATCTTTGATAAAAATGATATTGATGCTTTGGGCTATATTATCGGTACTCTTGTTGCTGATGATTATGGCTATAATGATTTTTCAGTAAGTTTATTAAAAAGCAATATTGAAACCTTTCATATAGCTGGAAATATTCAAAGTTATCGCCTTTTTTTAGAAGACCCCACAGCCTTACATGTAAGCAGTATGAAAAGAGATTTACACTTTAGTAGAAGCTTTGATGATTCAAATGTGATGTATATTACAGATACAAGCAATAGCAGTCTGTTTATCCCTCGTCTTGAACTCTCACCTGGACTGGCTACTGCGGTAGGTACTGAAGTGGGTGTTTTTGATTATCTACTTTCGCTTCGTGCTAATCTTTATGCAACTATTTATGATGGCTTGATAATTTCAGCTATGGCAGAAGTTCCCCTGGCTCATAGTGAAAATTTTGATGCAGGTAAGCGTTATCATCGGATGTTTGAAGATCGTCTTGATTCGCGTCTTGTGAGTGCTATGGCACATCAAACATTGCATTATGAATCACTTTTAAATACACTCTCA
>JAYEPE010000278.1:0-1938 GCA_034723735.1 Campylobacterota bacterium
AAAATACTTACAATTTTTTTTCATATAAAACTGTATAATGTTTATTATAAGGTAAATTGTTTCAAACACTCAACAAATCCCTTATATACGAACTTTACAAGATATAATTTCTGTAAAATATAATGTGTAGTTAAGTAACAAAATATTAGAAATTTTTTAGCATATTTAACTTTTTTATGTTATGATAATATAAATAGAAATTATATTAGGCAAGATTATGAAGAGTAAAAGTTTAGGCAATATTGTAAGTCTATTTATCTCAAAGAAAGATATCAAAAAGCATATAGAGCAAAATGAATTGGTAGTTGATAAAAATGGTGTTACAACAGATAAATTTTACGCTAAAAATATACAAAGATCTATTTTGATATGCTCAATAGATGGATATGAGATAGCAAGAGAGCAGAATATAGATATAGACTATGGATCACTAGGTGAAAATATAGTCGTTGATTTTGACATCTCTGGTTTGCAGTTATCAGATCGAATTCAAATAGGTGAAGTAGAACTTGAAATTACACAAAAGTGTACTATTTGTGAATCTTTAGCTAAAATAAATCCTAAGTTACCAACACTACTCAAAGATGATAGAGGTATATTTGCAAAAGTTATAAAAGGTGGGACTATCAAAAAAGGTGATGAAGTCATACAAAATATAGTAAAATTTGAAAAAGCACAAGATGTTGAAGATATCAGAGAGACTATAAGAGATATTTTTGATTTAGATTTAGATATATCTGGTGGCTGGGGATATAATCAGCAATCTGCACTAAAAATAAGAAAAATAGAGAGCTCATTTGAGCAGTTTGCTCATACTTTTGCAATTATACGCTCAAATGTTGAGATGAATATTATGCAAGAAGAGGCAAATAGATATAGTGGCTTAAATGTACATGTAGAAAATCAAGAAAAGATTACAAAAAATAAAATAGACTACAAAGTTGTTTCATTTAAGATAACAGCTACTGCAACAAAGCAAAACAAAGAGTTTATAAAAGAGTATAAAGAAAATTACGGGAAAGAAAATTTTGATATACAAGAGCATTTTCAAAAAAGAAAAAACTCTGAAATAACTAGAATTATAGAGTGTTGGTTTGACACTACGAGCATGATTATCTGATTAAATACTCTTTAAAGTTTTTATTTTGTATCAATCTTCTCTTTAGCTGTTTGTATCGCACTGTTCATCGCTGTTTTTGCTGAGCTCCATGCACTCACACCCATTCGTTTTGCCTCTTTGGCTGTTTTTGAATTAAGCATCTTACTGCTTCCAAAATATTGACGCATCGCATCGATAGTCTCACGAGAGAGTTCGATAAGTTCTTGCATATCATAATTGATCTCTTTGGTAATTCTAGTAAGTGTTTGTGAACAACTTCGTGTTGTTTCTAAAGAACTCTCTTGAATAACCTGTGTAAAGAGTTGATCAACCTTGAGCGGTTCTCCATCATTTTCAAAGAGGGAGATTTTTGCCTCTTCTGGCATGTAAATAAGCTGTTTTTTAAAGCGACTTAACGTGCGTACTAAACCTGCACGAATACCACGAAGTGAACCTCGTATAATATCCTCCGCATGTGATGGAGATGCTTCTGAGATATCAAGGGAGGTATCTAAGATGATTGAAATAACCTTACGAATACGGATAGCACTCAAGGCTCCCTCTCTTAATGTTTCATAGGTAATGTCTTTTGTAAATTCACGAATCGTCTCTTCAATATCATCACCTTTTTCAAGAGTAGTGATAATTGCAGACTCTACCATCTCTTCGAGCATGTCAAAAAGATCAAGAGACTGAAGCTTAACGCTATGAACTTTGGCTTGAAGTTCTTGCGAGTTTTTATTAAAATTAGATTCTATAGCATCAAATACTTGATACTTTGATTCTTGAAATGCCTCGCGTTGGCGTTGTATCTGACGTTCGATACGCTCTTTTTGAGC
>JAYEPE010000279.1:0-1935 GCA_034723735.1 Campylobacterota bacterium
CTTGTCACTTCTAATGATTTTGGATAGATACGTTCATTATAAGCTATAACCTTATTTGCCAATGATAAAATAGGGATACTAGAGCGATAATTTTTCACTAAATTATGAATTTTTGCATTAGGATATTTTGTAGCAAAAGAGCCAATAATACTAATATCCGCTCCATTAAACGCATAGATACTTTGATCATAATCACCTACGCAAAAAAGTGATGGTGGTTTCATCGTATCAATAAGTGTTCCTTGCAAGGCATTAGTATCTTGATATTCATCAACTAATACCTCTTTATATCCTAGCTCCATTGTTTGAGCCAAATCACGCATCTGCAACAGAAGATCATTAAAATTTAAAAAGCCATATTCACCTTTTAGAAGTTCAAATTCATCTACTACATCAGCATAGATCATGGCATAGGGCTCATGTTCACTCTGTTTACATGTAATCCACTCTTCAAAATTATGCTCAAGTTCCGTATTTTGATAATAAGAGTATTGATCATAGAGATAATTGGCTCCATACGCTGGTGTTTCATGCTCAATATGTAAAAAAGAACGTTTTTCATACACACTGCGAAAGAGTGTCTTTAATTCTCGTGGCTGTTTCAGAACTACTTTTCCATCACGACGCTTCAGCCAACGATAACTGATAGCATGAAAAGTACCTGCATCAATCTTAGATGCAACATCCTTACCAAAATAGACAGCGATACGCGCAATCATCTCTTGCGCTGCCTTATTAGTAAAGGTCAAAAGCAAAATTTCTTCTGCTTTAATCCCCTGCGAAATCAAATGTCCTATACGACCTACAATCGTAGATGTTTTACCTGTTCCCGCAGATGCGATAATAAGATTTTGTCCTGCAGGGGCAGTAGCAGCAGAGAGTTGTTCAGTGTTGAGTCGAGATAAGGGCAAGGTACTCCTACAAGTACCAAAAAGTACTTATTTTCTAAAAGATTTGATACTCTCAGCCATACCAAAATCAGGATGCATTGAGTGTTTTAAAACCACTTGAGCTACCGTCTTATTATCTTCATTGAAAACAAGTGGTGCTAAAAAATTAATACATGAGCTATCAAGTGGGTCTTGAATAACAACGACATTATATACAACAAGCTTGGAGTTTTCATTAATCTCTAAAAGAACTTTAATTGATAAGGGGATATCAAAAGAATATTCTCGCAAAGCATAAGGATTAACAAGAGAAAAAGAGGTATTTTCATCCCTACTATCTCGAATAGTTGCAAACATCTCATCAACTATCTCAAAATTCACTTTTATTATATTTTCAAAACCTTTAATCGGTGATTTTACTTCATATTGCATCGTAAACCCTTTATTATATAAGACTATACTATGATACCATAGTTTCTATCAAGTCACCTTTATTCCTCTTCAGGAGGCATTAGGCACATTTATTAAACTATTACTTTCACTTGTGGAATAAATGTAGCTTGATGTATAAAATTCTGTATAAAGCCGTTTGTAAAAATTATCATTTGATTTTTTTCATAAAATATTATAGCAGATATATGAATGGTTTTGCTAATAAAACTCTACGAAGAAGACAATGACGGGGTAGTTATCATTCATAAGTGACTCCTAAAAAATTTTGCAAGCCTACGGCTTGCTTTTTAAATGAAAAAAGTAAAAATCCCAAAAGGTAAAAAACATCAAACCTCTAAGGTAAAGTTCCTGCCAAGCGGAAGCCAACGCTGACGTTCTGGTAGTTTGGGAAGACCCCGAAGCGAAACGCCGAGCGAAGAACGCCCGGATAATTGTACCAAGAACCGCCACGAAGGACTTTATTTTTTTTCTCTCCACTATAGTTTGCACTTTCATCTCTTGGGGTCTTGCTATAGCTGTCTGTGTACCAATCTTCACACCACTCCCAAACATTTCCATGCATATCATATAAGTCCCATGGATTTACTTTATA
>JAYEPE010000280.1:0-1934 GCA_034723735.1 Campylobacterota bacterium
GGTTCTAGTTGAAACAACTGATGGAAAAATCTATATGACCAAGACTACAACTGAGGTTGCAGCTGGTGGATGTGAAGGATAGGTAAGAGATGGCAAAAAGTAAAATAACAGCTATAAAAGTTAAAATTAAAAACGATATAGCAACAGCAAAAATGGTATTTAGTCATCCCATGATGACTTATAACCAAGCTAAGACAAAAACAGGCAATAGTGATGATGCAAACTTTATCACACATATTACTGGAAAAGTTGGACAAGAGGTAGTTCTTGATGTATCTACTAGTCAGTTTTTCTCTAAAAACCCTATTTTTAAATTTCAGTTTAAATGCGATAGCTTTAAGATTGGTAAAAAACTAATGGGTAGAGAGATAGATAGTGGTGTCGTAAGAACAGCCTCCCAAAAAGGTGATCTTCTTACAATAACAGCAACAGATAGAAAGGGTAATACCTATACAAAATCTGCTGAGCTTGCATCTAGAAAAAAATAAGGAAAATAGATGAAAAATTTAATTATTTTAATCATAGCTTTAGGATCGATATCTTTGCTTAGTGGATACGATCGAAACTCTCTTGCGCCAAATGTAAAAAAAGAGCAAAGAGATGTTAGAATCTTCTCTACAGATAATACTAATGGCAAAATAACTGCTCAGAGCATAGAGAAAGCTTTTACAGACAATGGGTTTGAGATAGCTGGACATAACAATATGAACGTTGCATTCTCAAAAAGATTTAATGCTAAAAAGACTTATGACACTTATAAACTACTGTTTGTATATAGCCCAGAAGCTAGTGTAAAACTTCTAAAAGATTACCCTAGATTTGGACTTTTAGCACCTTTGAGTACTTCTGTCTATTCAAAAGATGGTAAGACAATGAAAATCTCATCACTCTCACTAGATGGGATGTCTAGGATATCTGGAGTGCCAAAAACAAATCCAGATCTAATAGCACTAAGTCAAAGAATGACGAAGGCTTTACAAAAAGCTTTACCAAATGGTGTATTTGAGAAGACAAGCTATAAAGTAACAAGACCTGATGGTGAGATTACAACAAGATTTGCTTTTGAAATGCCTAATGAAGATGATGATATTGAAGAGGCAAAAGAGGTTTGGCAAGAGACCATGGAAGGTGAGATAGAATCTAACGGTTTTATTGTTGCTGGATATACTGTTGTTAATGACAACCTTACCGAGAACAATATAGACATTTATGACTTTTATGATACTTATGCTATCTGTAAGCTAGAGGTTATATATCCTGTTCATAAACTTCATCCTGAAGTTGGAGCTTTAGCGCCTTGTACTATGTACATGTACAAGAAAAAAGGTGAGAAGAAGACACACCTTGCGTATCCATCTGTGTATAACTGGATAATGACAACTAATATAGAAGATGATGAGTCACTTGAGCCTCTAATCGACGCTCAAAACTTACTTGAGGCAACAATAGACTCAACTATTGAATAATAGTTTTTTGTAGCTTTGAGGTAGTAGGGACTTCAGTCCCTACTACTAATAAAACAACTTACTGAAACAGCTCTCAAAGCTGAAATTGAATCTCATTTATATACACAGATTAATAATCGTAAAAATACCTATTTGGAACTCCAGTTTAACACTTTCTCAATTGGCTATATCTTTTGATGGAAGGCTTGATAAAGCTTTAAATATATGATTTAAAAGATTATATTGTCCCACAATTCCTTAAGTTTTTGAACTTTGCAGTTTTTACTTTTTGAACACTTTGTGGAACACGGAAAGCTTGTAACAGCTATCAGTGTTCCAAATATAAGAGGTTTAGCAACTTAACGGCTGAAGCGAGGAATATACAGTTTCAGATTTTTAAATTTAAACTTTTAAAAATCTTGTTTGCAAGATAAAGTTTAAATAGTCGTTGGGTTAGCATATTCCTCTCCGCTGTTTTGTTATCCTTTA
>JAYEPE010000281.1:0-1927 GCA_034723735.1 Campylobacterota bacterium
GAATAGAGAAAGGAGTAGAACGAGGATTAAAAGAAAAAAGTTTTGAAATAGCAAAAAATCTCCTAGATATTTTAGATGATGAAACTATTGCAGTGAAAACTGGACTGAATCTTAAAGAAGTTGCTCGTTTGCGAGAGTCTATTTTATAAGTAATAATTGGCTATAATTTTTTAAAGCCTGAGTGGTGCGCGCAATCGCATATCAGGGGGTTCTACATATTCACTTGGTGGATGCCGTAGTTACTTTTGTGTGTAGCGGTTTTGTTTGAGGATTTAATCTTAGAAATTGCTCCTAAAGAAGTACTCGATCTGCCTTTTTTAGGCTTTGAGAACCAAAGCTTCGTGCGAGACGCCCACTTGGACTTTTTTTAACTTCGTGAGTATTGATACAAGAGATAGCTTTTGTATGAATACTCACCTTACAAACAAATTTCACGGAGAATTTTTTATGAATGTTATGATACTTGGAAGCGGTGGACGCGAATACTCAATTGGACGTATGTTAGATAAAGATGAAGCTGTTGAAAAACTCTATTTTGTTCCAGGAAATGGTGCAACATCACGTTTAGGTGAAAATCTTAGTATTAAAGATTATGATGAGTTAGCGCAATTTGCGCTTGATAATGCTATTGATTTAACTATTGTAGGCCCAGAAGCGCCTTTGGTTGATGGTGTAGTTGATATTTTCAAAGCAAAAGGCTTAACAATCTTTGGTCCAAGTAAAGAGGCTGCAAGATTAGAAGGTTCAAAAGTTTATATGAAAAACTTTTTAGCCAAATACAATATCCCAACGGCGCGTTACATTGAGACTAATCATATTGAAACAGCTTTTAAATTTATTGAGACACTCCCTGTTCCTGTTGTTGTAAAAGCAGATGGTTTGTGCGCGGGTAAGGGTGTTATTATTGCGACTAGTCACGATGAGGCTAAAAAAGCAGTCTCTGAAATGCTAAGTGGAAAATCTTTTGGTGATGCAGGTAGAAATGTTATTGTCGAAGAGTTTTTAGATGGTTATGAACTTTCAATGTTTGCTATTTGTGATGGGCAAGACTATATCTTACTTCCTGCCGCACAAGACCATAAACGTCTTCTTGATGGTGATGAAGGTCCTAACACGGGAGGAATGGGTGCGTATGCTCCTACACCACTTGTTGATGATATACTTTATCAAAAAGTAAAAGATCGTGTAATCCGTCCAACACTTGATGGAATGCAAGCAGAAGGTGCACCATTTGAAGGTGTGCTTTTTATCGGTATCATGGTTGTTAATGGTGAACCTATCACTTTAGAGTTTAATGTCCGCTTTGGTGATCCTGAGTGTGAAATTTTGATGCCATTGATGCAGACACCTGCCAGTGAGCTTTTTTACAAAGCAGCTACAAAGCAGTTAGACTCTTTACATGTAAGCTTTTCAAAACAGTTTGCTGTAGGTGTGGTGATGGCAAGTCGGGATTATCCTTATAAGGGCTCGACTCCTGCAGAAATTGTAGTGGATGATATTGTTCATGATGAGCTTGCAAAAAATGCCCATATTGCTTATGCAGGGGTCTCTGAAGAAGAGGGTGTTTTATATGCAAGTGGTGGGCGCGTACTTGTTTGTATTGGCTTGGGTGATAGCATCCAAGAGGCACGTGATCGTGCTTATATGCTCTGTGGACAAGTGCATTTTTCAGGTAAAAAATTACGTACGGATATTGCGTATCAGGCACTATAATGAATGATGAAATTGAGGAGATGCTTTACCGAGAGCATATTGAATTGGCTGATATCAAAAAGCGTAGTATTGCTTTTTTTGTTGATGAGCTTTTACTTTCTCTCTTATTAATGGTTGTATTATGGGATTCATTTGTTCAAGCAGGTACGGTGGAGCAAATTATTGCAGTAACAAATACATTTGTTTTAGAATATATGGCAATGAAAATATTTTA
>JAYEPE010000282.1:0-1920 GCA_034723735.1 Campylobacterota bacterium
ACATATTCTGCAGTGACTTCTAAGTCATTTAAAATAGCAAATTCAATAATCGTTTTAACAATATGATAGCTTTTTGTATTATGGTGAATATCTTTTATAAGCGAACCATCAATTTTCAAAATATCAATATCAAGGCTTGTAAGATATGAAAAATTAGAATACCCTGAACCAAAATCATCAATCGCAACACGACAACCATAAGATTTTATTTCACGAATTAAGTTATTTACATAAGCAATATCATCAATATGCTCACTTTCTAAAAGCTCAAAGTCCAATCTTTTAGCTGTTTGCTTATCTTGATCGAGTGTCTCTTTAATAACACTCATCAACTCCATATTACGTAAATCTTGCATAGCAATATTGACAGAAAATCGGTATGGGAGATCTTTAAAATATTGCATACTCTTTTGAATCATAATGCGTGTAATATCGCTATAGTAAGCTGTTTCTTCTGCTATAGGTAAAAACACAGAGGGCTTTAAAATACTACCATCACTACATTGAATCCTGACAAGTGCTTCATACTTCTCAATTTTTTGATGCTCAAGATGATAAATAGGTTGAAAATAGGGAGTGATTTGATCCTCTTCTATCGCCTTTTTCAAAATATTACTAATTTCAATATTATGAGATACTGCTTCTTTTAAACCTAAATCATCGCTATAGGTGATGAGGTATTCATTGGCTTTTAGTTTAATATGCTTGAGTGCCATATTTGCATTTTCAAGGAGAGGACGCTCATGACTAATGGCTGCAGAAACATTAATATTGATTTTAAGATTATTAATACTAAATATATGTGTATTAATAGCACGTATGATTGTTTCACTATTATGCTGAGTTGCTTTTATAGAAGCCTCTTCAAAGATAATTCCAAAATCATCACCACCTAGGCGAAATATCTGCTCATCAAATTGATGAAGTGTCACATCTTGAATAATTTTTGAACACTGCTCAAGTATAAAATTTCCAATTTCTATGCCATAAAAATCATTTACATGTTTAAAATTATCAATATTCAATAAAATAAGTGCGGGTGATTTAAACTCCGTGAGCTCCTTCTCAAAGCTAAAACGGTTTTTTAAGCCAGTTAGCTGGTCATGGCTAAGAGAATTTTGTAACTCATTTTGAGTCTTTTCAAGTTTAATATTTTTACGACGAATATGTAATAAAAGTGCTGAAATATGAATAGTTCCCAAGACAAATAAAATCATCAAAGAGAGAGCAAATCGATCTAAGGCGATTTTATCACTACTCGCTATGACATTAAAAGAATCTTGTATGGATGCAATATCTACCAACAAAGGCTCTGATAAAAGATAATTTAAGGTCTCTATATAAGCAGGGAAATTTTCATATATAAACTTTACATGTAAGATAAAAAGTCCCATTGCACGACTTGGTTTTTCAAGGCTTTCATTGTAGAGCTGTAGTTGATGAATCTTTCCTTCTAAATTTTGTAAAAGATCTGCATCAAGAGTACGGCCAGCAGTAACGAATGCCTTTGAAATATGTTGACTTAATTGAATATATTCAGGCTTATGATTTTCTTTAATAATAGCATTATATGCATGTGTATTTATATAGATAAATGAATTTTTGATTCCTGCATTCAAGCTAAGAAAACTATCAAGTTGATAATAATATTTTTCTGTTTTGCTAGCTAATCTATCAAGTTCTTTTAAAACAGTTTTATAATTCTCATCATGAAAAAGTTTATTTTTTGTAGCCTCTTGTAATGCCTGTGTAAGGCGGTTTCGATTATTAGCGATACTGTCTTGGTTGCTATAGAGGTACAAGGTATTTTGTAATATATTATAGGTTAATACATGCTCTATTTCTACTATATTTTGTAAATCACTGAGTACCTGCTTATAATGTGTAGAAAATTGATTTTGATGATGATAAAAAAATACT
>JAYEPE010000283.1:0-9873 GCA_034723735.1 Campylobacterota bacterium
TTTCTTTTTCGAGTCGGTCAGTCTCATGATTAAGATATCCATAACAATGAGATTTCTCTTCTTGAAAAAAGTGTTCAAGTGGTATTGATTTTCTTGGCATCTGGTATGATACTAAAAATACTGTTAACATCTATTCTTATTTCATTTGCAAGTATATCTGGAATATCCCCTATAAACTAGACAGTTCCAAATAGAGTAGGTTATTGCACAAAGTTTAGAGGTGCCCTTTATTGTATTCTTGTTAGTTTGACAACTATTTGTTGTAAAATGGCATAATTTTGGAAATATATGAAAAATTAGCAAAATTTAAAAAGTGTTAAAAACCTTTAGTTAGGGAGGATTTAGTGGATTTGAAAATAATTGAAAAATATATGGTGCTAATCTTTGGTGGTCTTCATGAGCTTTAAAGTATTATCAGACAAGATGTTATGGGTAATTTTACTCGTACTTGGATTTTTTATTCTCTATCAAAAAGGTCTGATTCTTGCCAATTTTGAATCTATCGACCCCCATCAAGCCAAAGTATTTTTAAGTGAAGATAATGCAACCTTGCTTGATGTACGTACACCTGAAGAGTTTAGAGAGTCGCATATTCAAGGCGCGAAACTTATTCCTATGAGTGCTCTTCATAAACGTCTTGATGAAATTGATAAAACAAGCAGAATTATTGTCTATTGTGAAACAGGTAATCGTAGTGTATCTGCCTCACGTCTCTTAAGTAATCATGGCTTTACGGCTTTTAATGTTAAAGGTGGTATTGATGCTTGGAAAAGAAAAAAGTGAGGGTGATAAATCCACTTTTCTTTCATGAGTTTTGCTCATAGTTATAGTTAGCTAACTCTTGAATAACTAAACGCATCTCATCTTGATCAAAAAAGATATTACGTGCAAGTTCACTGCTTATCTCTTGGAGAAGTCTGTTTTTTTTCTGCTTCAAGGCTTCGGGGTTGTTGTGCAGTGGTAGTAAGGTTTCTCGTAATTTCATCTTGTAAGCTTCTACAATTTCACGCTGTTTAACTTCGGCTGATTTTTGAGTTGGTGCATTAGCTTGATTGAGTGTTATCCACAAGATTATGGCTAAAACAAAAATTGCGATAAGACTAAAGAGTACTAGTGAATCCATAATATCTTAACAGTAAATATAGGCATGTTGCGAGTGCACTTCTAAATTAGCTCCAACATGCTCACTCCAGCGATGTAAAAGTTGATACTCTTCTTCAGTCTTAAAATCATGCTCGATGCACTGCTTATTGCTATTCCATCGTAAATCAAAATCATCTACAACAATACGGTGTAGTTCTGATTCAAGCCACTTTAGGTCAACAATTTTTTGGGGAAAGTTGTGATAATTTTGGATAACAGCAGTGTGCATAAAGTCTCCTCACATATAATGATATTACATGTAAAAAGCAAAAGTTATTCCAATTAAATTTCTTCGCGGTTAAAAAAGACTAAAGCGCCTGCTCCAAGGAGTAAAACTGAGAACATCACAATCCAAATAAACATATCAGGACCGCCAACACTTTCGATAATAGCCGTTAATCCAGTAGAATTAGCTTCATTCATATATTTTCCTAATTATTTTTTATCTGTTTTTTTATCTCTTTAGGCAGATGTGCAAAGGGGATATTTTGCATCCCTTTTTTAGAATCTTCGCCTATCTCTTTAACATCCACAGACATCGCTGAAGGGTAAAATCGAATAAGTTTATAGTCAAGCTCATTAACCTTACATGTAATATTTTTATCGGAGAGTTCTACGCTCTTTTTTTTCTTTGCCATTATTTTTTAAATATTCCTTTTTCATTTACTTCTATCTTTTTTGCATCTATAAGTGCCGTTAAGCAACGCTTGAAAGCTTTACGACTCAGTCCAAAAATCTCTTTGATGGTTTCTGGGTCAGTTTTATAATTATATGGCAAAATTCCTCGTTTTTCTTCAAGAAGAGCCATTATTTTATCTGAATCGTCACCTTTTCTAGCACCACCGATTTTTTGCAAAGAGACATCAATTGTGCCATCTTTGCGAACCATCTTAATGAAGCCATTTGTAAAGTCTCCTATATTAAGCGTTTGAAAAATCTCATCATGATAGAGAAGTCCCTCATAGAGATTATCTACAATCACTTTAAATCCAAGTGGCGTTTTGGCAATAACGAGAAGTGATACAGGAGTATTTGAATTTATCATTGGTGGCTTATCAAGATATTGAGAAATTTTTTCAACCCCAATAAGACGCTCACTACGGTCATCTTTGATTACACGTAAAAAACGTTTTTCCCCTACCTTCATCGGTGTTTTTTGACGATTTTTTGGCACTAAGAGATCCTTAGGCAGTCCCCAATCCACAAAAGCACCAAAAGGTGCAGTATCTACCACTTCAAAAAATCCAAACTCATCACGCATAGCAACTGGCTTATGAGTAGTAGCAACAAGACGATCCTCAGAATCAGTATAGACAAAAACCTCAAGTTCTTGATCTAACTCCATCTCATCTGTGACGTATTGATTTGGGAGCAACAAATCACTTTCATCCTCAGCCATCAAAAAGAGACCAGGGACAACAAAACGATCAATACGCAAGGTATTAAGTTCTCCAAGAATAATTGTTTTATTAAGCATAAACGACCTTGTGTAATTAAGTTTCAAAGTATAATCACTTTTACATGTAAAAAGAGTTATAATTTTTGCAATTTTATAAAAAGGCTAAAGCATGTATGAAAACACACAAGAGATTGATACGGTTTGTACCTATTGTGGTGTAGGTTGTGATATTGTCGGTGTCGTTGAAGATAATGAGATTAAAAAGATTTATGCCTCTGCTGATGGTTATGTTTCTCAAGGTAAGCTCTGTATTAAAGGTAAATACGGTTTTGATTTTGTAGGTTCAGATGAGCGTATTCGTCAGCCTCGTATTAAAAAATCATTTCTCGAAAAGAATCCTAAGATCAAAAAGGCTATTGCTTCATCGCTTATAGAGCTTGATGAAATATGGTTTACGTGTGACGTTGAGAGTGCCACAACTGCTGCGAGCATGAAAATGAGTGAAATTAAAGAGGCTCATGGTCGGCGTAGTCTCTGCTCTATTGGTGGAGCACGTACCTCATGTGAAAGTGCTTATCTGTTTCAAAAATATACACGTCATACTTTAGGCTCTCCACATATTGATAACTGTGCTCGTGTTTGTCACTCTCCAAGTCTTAAAGGGATGCGAACGACTATTGGTGAAGGTGCTGCAACCAATCCTTATAATGATATTTATACCACGGAATTTATGGTAGTTATTGGCTCAAATACCACTGAAGCGCATCCTATCGTAGCCAATCGTATCATTGAAGCCGCGCAACAGCATCACCATCTTGCAGTTATTGATGTGCGTGAAATTAAGCTTATGAAGTTTGCAAAACAAAAAGCGATTATCCCTCATGAGGCTAATTTATTGGTTTTAAATATGATGGCGTATGTTATTTTAGATGAAGAGCTTTATAACAAAGAGTTTATTAAGACACGTACAAAATGGTTTGAGGAGTATAAAGAAAAAATTCTTAATGACCCTTATGCTAATCCTGATTATTTTAAGCAACTTGAGGGCTATGAATACCTTGCCAAAATGATTCCTAATATTGCCCGTGAATATGCAGTGAAAAATTCAATGATATTTTGGGGTTTAGGTATTACCGAGCATACTGATGGCTCTTACGCAGTTATGGCGATTACACACTTAGCACTTATTACGGGTAATATCGGTAAAAATGGAGCAGGACTCATGCCTCTTCGTGGTCAAAATAATGTGCAAGGTGCATGTGATATGGGCTGTTTGCCTTATTATAATCCTGACTATCAAGAGCCAAAAGAAGTTGGCTTAATGACCCCACAGCTTGTGGATGCTATGCTTGATGGCAAGATAAAATCACTTCATAATATGGGTGAAGATATTATGCATATTCATCCAAATATCAATAAAATAGACAAGGCATTAGAAATGCTAGAGTTTATTCTTGTTCAAGAGCTTTTTATGACCGATATTGCGCAGCGTGCGGATATTGTTATTGGAGTAAAATCAGCTTATGAAAAAACAGGTGTCTATGTCAATGCAATGCGCCGTCTTCACCTCTCCCAGCCTCTTGTTGAATGTGAAATGCCTGATGATTGGGAAGTGATTCAGATGCTTGATAATAAGCTTGGCGGGAGCTATGATTATAAAGACAGTTCTCAAGTGTGGGATGAGGTGCGTGAGATTGCGCACCGTCGTTTTAGCGGGGCTTCGTATCTAAGAATGGAGCGTCACCGTAAACGTGGACTTCAGTGGCCGGTTTATAATGAAGATACCCCTGTTTTACACCTGCTTGATTTTAGAACACCAGATGGCTTAGGTGAATTTCATTATCATCAATACCAAGAGCGTGGCATGATAAAAGAGCTTCTTGATAAAAAACTCGAAGGTTACCATCTTACAACAGGGCGCACTTTAGCACATTACAATAACGCTGCTCAAACAAAACAGAGTGAAAGTTTAAATAAACGTTATGATGAAGATATTTTGCTAGTTTGTGAAGATGATGCTAAAGATTTTACGAGTGAATATGTCATACTTAAAACTGAGCATGGTCAGACAGAACCCTTACATGTAAAGTTTACCGATAAGGTGCAACCTAAAACACTTTTTGTCACTTTCCATCACTCTAAATCAAAAATCAATGCGATTTTTGGTGATAAACATGATGAACTTATTATGACCGCAGCATTTAAATCGATTAAAGTAGAGATTATAAACCAGTGAGCCGAGCCGTAGGTGACAAAGCAGAAACCCTTACATGTAAGTATCTTACTGAGAAGGGTTTTGAGATTATAGAGCGTAATTTTTATAGCCGTTTTGGTGAGATAGATATTATTGCAAAGCATGGGGATGTTTTGCATTTTATAGAGGTCAAAAGTGGGCTAGATTATGAACGTGCGGTTCAAAATCTAACGCCTAAAAAGATAGGACGCATTGTAAAAACAAGTGATATGTATCTGAAAAAACATGCGCTTACATGTAATTACCAGATAGATGCAGTTATTGTTTATGATGGTAATTGTGAACATCTTGAATCAATAACTTTATAGTTTTAAAAAAGCGTAGTAATCCCCTTAGTCACTACAAAACCACCTATAACTAACCAAACAAACATTGACCCTGCCGTATATACTGGAGCCAATCCTAAGCCTTTGAATTTTGCAAAACGTGTTCCCATACCGAGTGCGGTCATTGCCATTGTTAGTAAAAAAGTATCGATTATATTAATCTGATTTACTATATCTTGTGGGATAATTTGGAGTGAGTTAAATCCTGCCATACCTACAAAATAGACAGCAAACCAAGGAATAACAAGGCTAACACCACCTCCAGCACTCCCACTCTTTTTAGCACTGTATGAGAGGTAAATACCTAAAATGATAAGCATCGGTGCAATCATAATCACTCTCGTCATTTTAACAATAACTGCCGAGTTTGCCATCTCTGCTTCTGCATTTGCAATAGAGGCAGGTACTGCGACGACTTGCGCGACCTCATGGATTGTACCCCCTACATAGATACCAAACTGCTGTGGTGTCATATGTAAAAATCCTGTAGCATGTTCAATAATAGTTGTATAAAGAAGAGGATATAAAAACATCGAAATCGTTCCAAAGAGAACAACCATAGAGACAGCAATCGCCGCTTTATGCTCTTGTGCTTTGAGTACAGGCTCCGTAGCTAAAACAGCGGCAGCTCCACATACAGATGCTCCCGATGCTGATAGCATTGAAGTATCTCTATCCATCTTGAAAACTTTTTGTCCTAGCCATGTTCCTAAGAAAAAAGTACTACTAAGCATGATTAATGAGACTAAAAAACCCTCAATTCCAACATCTGCAATCTCTTGAAATGTGATACGAAATCCATAAAAAACAATGGCAAAACGTAAGATTTTTTTACCTGAGAATGTGATACCACTTTCCCAAGATGGTGGAAAATTATTGTGCAGCGTATTGGCATAAAAGATACCAATAATAATCCCTACAACTAAGGGTGAAATCCCCATAGCTACAATAGGAGTAAGTGCCGCAATCCATGTTGCAGCCGCAGCGATAATAGCTACAAAGATAATACCGCTAAATGTCCCATGACGTTTCTCTTTTGTAAATGGCATTCGAATTCCTTATAAAAAAGCAATTATAACCATTTATTCTTTTACGATAATTTCCATTTCCGTATTAACAAAGCCCTCTTCACTAAATTCCTTTGTCGTTATATCAATGAGTTTTATTCTATTGCTATCAATACCTTGTGAGATAGTAAGATAATTTTTAATACTAAGTGCACGTTCTTTAGCTAAGAACTTAAGTTCTTCAGGGGATACTTCTTGTTTTATCATGATACCCTGAAGCAATTGGTTTTGATATTTTTGATGAAATAAGACCTTGTCCTTCTTCTCTTTATGCTTCGCTTGAAGCTCTTTTTGGAGTTTGAGTTTAGCATCCTCACTGTAAAATTCAATATAGAGTGCTTCTACAAATTTGATATCTAAAAGTCCTTTGCTCTCTTTTTTTTGTGTACGTTGCATCACTAAGGCTTCTAATTTCTGTTTTTGAAGTGCATAAGTGTCTGCTTGAAGCGCGTAAGATCCTGAAACACTCAAAGAGAGTTTTGGACGTTTTGCAAGTGCTTTTGCTAAGGCATCAAGTTTTTCACGCTCAGGCGGTAAGAGGGTAGCTTCACCTGTCTCATAAGCGATATATTTCAGATCATCACCCTCAATACCTAGCATTGAACCCAAAAAGCTAAAAGGTGAAGAGACAATTTTAACAATAAGATTACCCAAGGTTTTCATTACTAAGGCACCATACTTAAAATCAGGTGCATCCATATCACCCTCTACAGGCATATCAATATTAATAAGACCATCACTATCTTCAAGTAAAGCGATAGCTAGCCCAAGAGGAAGACTCGATTCACCCTCAAACTCCTCACCCAATTTAATCTTTTTAATAATAATGGAGTTGTCCCCCAAAATTTGAGACTCAACAATTTTATATTTTAAGGCTAAAGAGAGTTTTCCCTCATCAATTTTACGACCTGCAAAATTTGCAGAGTAGGGGCTCATATTATTGAGAGCAAGGTTACGAAAATCAACATCTATATCGGTGAAAGTTTTTGGACTTGCGCTGTTAATAGAGCCTGCTACTTTCATAGAACCATAGTTATCAATAACTCCTGCAATATCAATATAGCTTGTTAAGTTTGCCTCGCTAGAAATCCCATAAACACTCCCTTGTACATCATGAATTTGTGTTTTAAACTTCAGAGGTAAAGAGTCATCTGCAAAATCTGTTATTCCGTTTTTAAAATCAAGTTTTACGATATTGATAGGAAAAGGTTTTTTCTGCGTCTGATTCGTTTCATTGATATCATCAACACTACTATTATTCTCTTTTGCCAATTGTGAGAGATTTAGGGTCTTATTTGCATCAATGTGAATATTTGAGTAGAGTCCAGAAACACTCAAGTCTTCAATACTCAAGCGATCAGGTTTCATATCAAGATAAAAAGGGGAGGCTTGAATCTTTTCAAAGGCTATAAGCGTTTTGTCATTTTCACTTTGATTTGCCACAAAATCAGAGATTTTTATGCTTCCTTTCATCTGCATATCACTTGTATCTTTTTGAGGCTCAAAATGCATATCTCCTTTAAAATCAATAAACCCTCTATCTAGTGTCAGCATATGAGTTTGGGAAATATAGGGATTAGCATCACTTATCTGTAAGTCTTGTAGATTAATTGCTGATGAAATACGTAAGGGCTCAGGTCGTACCTTGCCACGTAAAAAGAGTTTTCCATCATCATTAATACGCATATTGCTTTCATAGTTAAAAGTATGTTTTAAATCGCTGCTTATATCTCTTACATGTAAGTTAAATTCATTCACTTTCATACGTGCTGTTGTATCAATAGAGGCATCATTAAAAAAGAGTCCAGCACGCTCTATTTTCATATTTTCAATAGTAGCTTTCCATGGCGAAGGTTCTGTTTTTTCAGGCTCTTTTACTTTCGTAGAAGCTTTAGCAAGGAGTAAATCATCAAAATTCATTCTTCCGTCTGTGTATTTTTTAGCATACACTCTTGGTTTACGCAAAGTGATATTCTTTACATGTAGGAGTTCATCAGCAGTGTCTATGTCAATACCATCTATAGAAAAATAGCTAAATCGCATCAGTGTTTTAGAATTAGATTTTTGTTTAACATTCATATTGTCAAGGCGAAAAGCAGCATCAGATAATACAAGGGCTGTCTTGTTTTCATCTTGTTTCACACTATAAGGGAGTGAAAATTTCACCCTTGCACTATCAAGCTTGAGATCAAATTTTTCAAAGCTTTTTGCTGTTGCATCATCAACATAAGCATTAAACCAGGTCATATCAATATCTTTACATGTAAAGGAGCCATTGCCATCAAGATAGGAGTGTTGTAGCTTACCTTGACTCTCACAAAACATCGCTTCGTTGAAACGTAATGCCATCTGATACTCAAGAGAATGTCCACCAAGTGAATGGATATTTTGAGCACTAAGGTTAAAGTCATTGAGTTTAAAATGTTGTGAAGGAGAAATACCCTCATCATGGATACTAACATGAAATTTTTCTAATATAAAACGATCAAGAGTAATATCCCAAGATTTTGATGGCTCTGTTGGCTCAGATACTGCTGTTTTATTGCTATCACTAGCCACTTTTGCATAATGTTCCCAATTAAGTGAACTATCGCTATGGCGCTTTACATGTAAGGCAATATCATCGAGACTTAAAGTATTAAAATGTCCCTTTTGCTGTAATGGAAAAAGAACTCCATCATCCAAATCAACACGCTTTACATGTAAGATGTCATGATGTTCTTCTTTTGGTTTAATACGTAGGTGTTCGAGACGTAGCGCAATGGCTTCAAGACGTGTGGCATATATATCATCTGCATTCAAAAAGAAATCTGTGTGAGCATGTAGTTTTCCATCGGCAATTTCAAGATTTAAAATCTCTTGGAGATAACTCCAGCCCGTAAAAATTTTACCTGATTCAAAATCTAAGCTTCCCTCAAGTACCACTGGATCAAGTGAAACGAGCTTGCTACGAAAATCTATAAATCCACCGTCATTAATATGAGTAAAAAATCGGATTTTTCCATCACTGCTATGCATATTTTGAGTGCTAATATCAAAAACACGCATTCCTAGCTTATCAAAGGCGACAGAAAAAGGGACTTTTTTACTTAGATCACTATAAGAAATACTCGCATCTTTAATATAAAAATGTTCCATCACTACTACAGGAAGAGGATTTTTTGATTCTTGCGTTTGTGCTGGTTTTTCGGAACTCTCTTTAGAAGTCAAAAGAGAGTTGAAATTAAATATCCCCTTGCTATCTTTAAGAATAAAAATTTTAGGTTCTATAAGAGCTATTTTTTTGAGTTGAATTTTCCCTGTAAAAAGTGCATATAATTCAATATTAACAACAAGCTCTTTGAGCTGTAGTAGAGGCTCTTTTGTTGCTGAAGTAAAATTGATATCATAAAGTTGTAATTCAAAACCAAAGGGGTCAAAATATGCACCTTTAATATCAAAATGTGCCCCCATCTGCTCTTGTACAATTTTAGGAGCTTGTGAGGTGATAAGATAGGGTAAGATGAAATAGCCAAAGAGAAGGTAGAGCCCAAAAAGTGAAATCACTATCCATTGTAATATTTTTTTCATAGTTAAAATCCAAAATTTTTTTAATTCTATCTAATTTGTTGTTATATTCTCTCTGAAGCAAACACTAAATTTACATTTTTTGCTGTTAAACTAGAAGTAGATAAGGACATTATC
>JAYEPE010000284.1:0-9790 GCA_034723735.1 Campylobacterota bacterium
GCTTGATAAGCTTGTAGATGGCTTTAGCACAACAGATAATCCCCTTGCTAAACTCAAATATAATGCACTTTTCGCTGCTAAAATGCTTCAGGAGCGTTTTGATAAACCTGTCATTGCTACAATGAGTATGCGTGATCGTAATCGTATTGCACTACAATCAGATCTTCTTGGTGCCAATGAAGTAGATGTTCGTGCTATTTTAGCACTCACAGGAGACCCTGCAAAAATTTCAGACCAGCCCAACTCCAAAGGGGTTTTTGAAGGTGATAGCAATCTTCTTTTAGACATGATTACTTGTTTTAACAGTGGTATTGATTATGCAGGGAAACCTCTTACATGTAAGCCCGAAACTATCTACCCTTTTGCAGTTGTAAATTCTTATGCAAAAAATCCTAAGACCTTACTCAAAAAAATGCATAAAAAGATTGAACACAAAGCCCTAGGTATTATCACCCAACCTGTATATGACATTGAAGGTGCTCAAAATCTACTTAATCTCTTAGAAGAAGCCCATATTGGTCAAACTCATAAAACAGAACTTATATTAGGAATTTTCCCTATTACAAAACTACGCACAGCACAATTTCTCTCTTCTCATGTTCCGGGCATCAATGTCCCTTCTTATTGGCTAGAAACCTTACGTGAAGCAAATTCTATCTCACCTGAAGCAGAATATGAAGCTGGCTTTGCACTTAGTAAAAAACTCTTTGATGATATTAAAAAGTTACATCCAAAAATACATCTTATGACGGCAAATCAATTTCAAGTTGCTAAAGATATACTCTTATGATATAATGCTATAAACAAAATTGATCTTATTCACCAAAATTTACTTTCCTATTTATATTTTCTGCAAAAGTAAAGAAATCTACACTATCTTAAGGTAATTTATGAGCGAAAACACGCCTCGCGAAAACACTCCCCGTAAAAACAACAAAAAGTCTAATGGACGTACACATACTCCTGTTAAGGGTCACAGTATTGAAAAACTTCGTACCAAACCACTCGAAGAACTTGTTACTATAGCAAGCGAACTCAAAATCGAACATCCTAACGAACTTAAACGTCAAGATCTTATTTTTGAAATTTTAAAGTCTCAAGTGGCTCAGGGAGGCTTTATTCTCTTTACTGGTATTTTAGAAATCATGCAAGATGGTTACGGTTTTCTACGTGCTATTGACAAAGGATTTAGCGATTCAATGCATGATGCTTATGTTTCGAGTACACAGATTAAACGTTTTGCACTTCGTAATGGTGACACAGTTACCGGTCAAGTTCGACCTCCTAAAGATCAAGAACGCTACTATGCACTTTTAAAAATTGAAGCTATTAACTACCTTCCACCCGAAGAGAGTAAAAAACGTCCACTTTTTGAAAATCTTACACCACTGTATGCACTTGATCAACTAAAACTTGAGTATAAGCCCACACATCTAACCGGTCGTATGATGGATCTCTTTTCACCTATAGGAAAAGGGCAACGTGGACTCATTGTTGCACCTCCACGTTCAGGTAAAACAGAACTTCTTAAAGAGATTGCTCATGGTATAAGCCATAACCATTCTGAAGCAGAACTTATGGTTTTACTTGTAGATGAACGTCCTGAAGAAGTTACCGATATGGAACGCTCTGTTAAAGGTGAAGTATATAGTTCTACTTTTGATATGCCAGCAAAAAATCATGTCAAAGTCGCTGAGATGGTAATAGAACGCGCTAAACGTCGCGTGGAGGTAGGTAAAGATGTTGTTATTTTACTTGACTCTATTACCCGTCTTGCTCGTGCTTATAACACAGTAACCCCTTCAAGTGGTAAAGTCCTCTCTGGTGGTGTTGACGCCAATGCGCTTCATAAACCAAAACGTTTTTTTGGTGCCGCGCGTAATATAGAAAATGGTGGCTCTTTAACTATCATCGCTACAGCTCTTATTGAAACTGGCTCACGTATGGATGAAGTTATTTTTGAAGAGTTCAAAGGTACAGGTAACTCTGAAGTCGTACTTAGCCGTCAGATTGCGGATCGTCGCATTTACCCTGCTATAGATATCTTAAAATCAGGTACACGTAAAGAAGAGCTTCTTCTCGGTCCTGCCATCTTGCAAAAAGTTTTTATTCTTCGCTCGATGCTACACAAACAAGATGATGAAGTTGAAGCCCTTAAATTTCTTTATAATACCATGAAGAAAAATGAAACAAATCATGACTTTCTTGAAAGTATGAACGAAAAACAATAAAATGAGAGTTGGTGTTTTTGATAGTGGAATTGGCGGTCTTAGTGTTGTCAAATCCTTAAAAGAGCACCAGCTTTTTGAAGAAATTATCTACTTTGGTGATACAGCTCGTGTACCTTACGGTGTAAAAGATCAAAATACTATTATCCGTTACTCCCTTGAAGCTGTAGAGTTTTTTAAAAACTTTGATATTAACTTGCTCATTGTTGCATGCAATACTGTAAGTGCTTATGCTCTTGAAGAGATGAAAGCACATGCTGATTTTGATATTGTCGGTGTTGTAGAAGCAGGTGTTTTAGCTACAAAAAATGCCCTTAATACGACAGATTCTGAAATTCTTATCTTAGGGACTAATGCAACAATTCGCTCCGCAGCATACGAAACACAACTTGAAAAACACCATTTTCATAATCTTACTTCATGTGCTACAGGTCTTTTTGTACCTATAGTTGAAGAAGGCATTTTTGAAGGTCCAATTTTAGAAAGCGTTATGCAACACTATTTTTATAATTTAAAAACTCCCGATGCAATTATTCTTGGATGTACCCATTTTCCTCTTATCGAAGAGCAAATCAGTAAATATTTCAAGCATAAAAGTCGTCTTATTCACTCAGGGGAAGCTATGGTGGAATACTTACATGTAAACTACAATCTGACACAACACTTCCCTCACTGTGATATGAAATTCTTTGCCTCTGAGAATCCTGAAGCACTCAAGGAAGTAGCACAACAATGGCTTGAGCTTTAAAATAATAAACTTCTAACATTCATAAGAGTATACTTAGTGTAAATAGTTAAAGGAGATGTAATGAAATCGTTACTTTTGGCAACTCTGCTAGCACTTAGCGGGAGTTTTTTTATGAATGGATGTACTGCAGAAGATGTTGCAGATGCATTAGGAGTGGAAGCTTCAACCATCTATTTTCTGAATGGAAATAGTGTTGGTGTCACTGCAAATGTGGAAGGTGACACAAAATATCTATCCACAGGGTCATGGAACGCCTTTCCTTATATAGAAAAAGATAGTAGCGTCAGTGTATCTTATAGTATTAGCGGTCAAACTCAAGGTAGCAAAGGCTTGAGCAATGGAAATACTCATATTTATGTGAGTACTGATTGTAATGCTCAAGGATATTTAACACATAGAAGCGATAGCTCTAAACGCATTCAAGTTATAAACTTAAGAGGAACAGATATTGATAATGGAGATTATAGTGCAACCCTCAATGGTGCTGCAGTCGTGAGCGCCTTTAATAATGCTCCAAATTGTAAAATCTCTCCAATATCTATCTCTTCAACTAAGGGTACTGTTGTTGTTACAAAACACAGCACAGGAGAGACATGGTCTGAAACTATAGACAAAGATTACTCATTTGATGTTGTAATTCTTCCTGGAGACAAAGTTGTAATTGTTCCTTTAGTAGGACTTGCAGAAGTTTAGGATTCTAAAAGCTAAGTTTTTCTTAGCTTTTTAACAATAATAATTTCTTACAAAAATATAACATATCTCTTATCGCTCTTATGTTAAAATCATTTTACTAAATTTCTTGAAGGCAATATGTGAACGAGACATCTGAAGTATTAGCACGAAAATATCGTCCCAATAAGTTTCAAGAGCTTATTGGTCAAGAGAGTATTACCCAGACACTTTCACTTGCTCTTGATTCTAATCGTCTATCCCATGCTTATCTTTTTTCAGGCTTACGAGGTTCAGGGAAGACATCTACTGCACGTATATTTTCCAAGGCACTTATTTGCGATAATGGACCTACATCCAACCCTTGTGATATCTGTCCTAACTGTATTATGGCGAAAGAAGGTCGTCATATGGATATCATTGAGATGGACGCGGCATCTAGTCGTAAGATTGATGATATTCGTGATCTAATAGAACATACCAAATACAAACCTGCCTCAGCTTTGTACAAAGTTTTCATTATTGATGAAGTTCATATGCTGACGAAAGAGGCTTTTAATGCACTGCTTAAAACACTTGAAGAGCCTCCTGAGTATGTCAAATTTATTTTAGCAACAACAGATCCTCTTAAACTCCCAGCAACAATACTTAGTCGTACTCAGCATTTTCGTTTTAAAAAAATAGCTACTCAAAATATCGTACATCATCTGACGCATATTTTAAATCTTGAAAATATCGGTTCTGAAAATGAAGCTTTAGAGATCTTAGCACGGAGTGGCTCAGGAAGTCTTCGTGATACTTTGACACTACTCGATCAAGCCATTATCTATTCTAAAAATTTTGTAGATGTGAACACTGTTACCGAGATGTTAGGGCTTGTTGATCCTAAATTTATTACTGATATTTTCACTACAATCTTTGCTAAAGATCGTGCTAAACTTATTGAGCAGATACAACTCCTAGAAGATTATGAAGCAGAGATGGTGATTGATGAACTGATTGCATACCTAAAAGAACGGCTTTTTGAGAATGACCCACAATACAACACTTTGATATTAGAGCGTTTTTTTAGAATTTTAAGTGACTCAAAATCACTTTTTGCTATTAATGCTGATGGGGGATTTGTCATTGGTTTGGTCTTTTTCAAGATGCTAGAAGCACTTCGTGTAAAAGAGATTGATCAGATGATTGAATCACTTGAGAGAGAGATAAAACGTCCTGCTTCTATTGAGATAACACCACAAGAAGATACACCTGCTCCTGCTATTACGAGTGAGTCTCCAAAAGAAGAGTCTATCACAAAAACGCAAGAAGCTCTCAAAGAAGAGTCCATATCTCCTAATCTTAAAATGTTTGCAACACTTCAAGCAAAAATAATGGATCGAAATGCAGAACTAGGACACTGTTTTAATAATCAAATTCACTTTGTCTCTTTTGATGGTAATACTCTTATATGGGAAAGTTGTGCAGATGATGCTTGTAAAACTCAATTACGTCATGGGTATGGTGTCATTAAACAATTTGTACGTGAAATTTTTGGCTTTGAAACAAAGATTACTGCACAAAAGTGTTCACAAACGCAAAAAAAAAAGCATGAACCCATAGATGAAACTCCGCTACAAAGTGGATCTATGACAGAGGATATTGAGACAGGAAGTGGCAGTTGTGTAAGTAACTGCGATTTGGATGATGTCAGCACCAAAGAACTTGATGGCAATACAATTTTAGATGAACCACTTATAAAAAAAGCAGCAGAACTTTTTGAAGCAACCAAAATCACCGTACAATCAAAGATTTAAGCTCGGCTCTTTTGTTCAAATTTCACTAAAAACATACCACTAAACTTTTTATCTTTATAGATTTCAACACGAAATATTTTTCCTTTTTTATCAACAGAAAAACGTTTAGGTATCTTTTTTTCAGATATAGCAACACCTGTTTCAAGCTTTTTAGAGTTAGAAAATCCAATCACATTAACACGATAACCTTCTTTATCTAATACCTTGAAATAATTCTCTACACTGATAGTCATCCCTGGTTCAATCTCTTCTTCTTTGCCATCGACTTCAATACTCATGCTACTAAGAGAATCATCATAATGGAAAAACTGTGGTGAAAGTAAAGCAACCTTACGATTACCATAATGAATCTTATAATTTTTACCCTCTTTTACCGCGCAGATAAGAGGATTTTCAGAAGAAAAAATAGTTTTTTTCTTATCTGTAGGAATATAATTAAGTTTTTTTCGTATCCCCTGTGTTGGTAGGGTGATTTTCTCAAAAAGTGTAACATGGTAATCATCATTAATCACAGATTTAATTGCCTTAGGCGTTAAGGGAAAATGACGCTCATATTCTATTCCCATATAATCCATATATGCTTCAACAGCTAGCAGATGGTAATAGACACGAAATTCAGTACCAAACTCTTTGCTTCCTTCATTTCCAAATGCAGGTTTGCCGCTATTAATAGCATAATACGTTAGTGTTTTTTCCATCTCCTTGTCACCCTCACGAGTTCGAGTATTATGTACATGAAAACGGTGCTCTTCTTTTAAAAGTGACTCATTAACACGATTGGAAACAAAATCCGCGATCTCTTTTAAATTGCCATACTGTGGAGAATCAATAAATTCTTGATCAATAATACAGCACTGACCCCAACGAAAAGGGCTATGTTTATTATCAATGTACTCAGGACGATAAAATCCACTACCATCATGTAAATTTAATATAAGATCAACTTGATCATCAGTGATAATTGCTTTAATTCTCTGTACAATTTCGTATTCTGGGTCACTCTTTTTTAGTGATGCAAACTTACGATTCATATCTCCATATGGTCCACGTGAACGTTTAATAATACTATAAAAATTTAAATTTGGTACAATCCAAACATTACCACTTTGAATACTATAGCGTGTTGAAAGAATAGAAGCAGCATTAAAACCACCTGGTTCATCACCTTGAATACCACCAATAATTAAGAGTGTTGGTTCACTGATTCTACTCTCTTTTTTAATCAGTGAAAACTCCAAGGACCAGCCTTGAATCGAAAAAAACAGTAAAACGATAAGTGTATAGATTTTCATTTAAATATTAACTACCTTTATATGCCAGGGCTCATAACGAACTCCAAAGGGATTGTTTTCATGATAACGAATGGTGACAAAACCTAAATCCATTAATTTTTTATATTCATCAGTTGTTTCAAAGTCACGTGTAAAATTACGAGCACCAAAGCCTACTTTTCCTACATCAAAATCACCGATGCCATGATAAGAGTATCCCGCAGGAGCTAGAGAACTTGATGCTAAAGAGAGATTGCCTTCAACACTAAAGACCTTCCCTAAAAAGAGATACATCTGTTTTACAATACTACGTACACCAGATGTCAAAATAATAGAATCACCTACACAACGACGAATCTTTTCATAATGTTCTAAAGCATCACCTTGATAAAGAAAATGCCCCGTATAAGGTACTTTTTTCATCTCTTTTTTATTAAATACAGTCGTAATATTATCAACAACTTTTTCACCATAAAATCCATAATTTGCTGCATTAATAAAGAAAAGTTTTTCAAAAAGTTCAAGCTCATCACGCTGGAAACGTCCCACTGATCTATGGTATTTAGGAATAAGAAGAGTATAATCAAAACTAATGATATTAAAATTACCATGTCCAACGATAGACTGTACACGTTTTAAACGCGCTAACAGTCGCGATGCACACTCATAATCTGCAAGAGAGAAATAGATATCTTTATCAGAATATCTCACTGGCATTGATAATAAAGTACTTGGAACAATAGATGCCAATGCTGATAATTGCAAAAAATCTCTACGATTCATCCATAAAAAACCCATAACCTAAAAATAATATTCGTATTATACGTAAATTTCTATCAAATTATGGCACATAAAGATATCATATACGAATTAAAATACAAATGAGGTCTTATGTTCATTTACAATAGCGATGAATTATATAAAAAATTATCTCTACAGAGTCTATTAAATGAAAATACAGATCCAACATGGTGGCCAAACTATGGAACATTTGAAGTCGTTATTGGCGCAATACTAACCCAAAATACAAACTGGAACCGTGTACAAATATCACTTCAAAACCTTCAAGTTAATGGACTTTTAAAACTTGAAACACTTTTTACATGTGAAGATGCTCTTCTTATGGAGTGTATTCGTCCTAGTGGAATGTTTGTTAATAAAGCCAAATATCTTAAAGCTCTAGCAGGCGCTATTGTGGAAGATTTTGGCAATTTTAAAAGTTTTACATGTAAGGTTGATCGTGAATGGCTCTTACATGTAAAAGGTATTGGAAAAGAGACAGCAGATTCGATTCTATGCTATGCTTGCGAGCGTCCCATTATGGTTGTAGATACCTATACCCATCGTTTACTTCGTGCCTTAGGATATGAATTTGAAAGTTATGATGACCTCCAAGAGTGGTGTATGCTAGGTATGGGTGATGACGCTAAACTCTTTGCACATTATCATGGTCTTATTGTCGAATATGTAAAAGCTAATAGCAAAGCTAAAGAAGTTATAACAACACCATTGATGCAATTAAAATAAGTGTTTTTATGGAATTTTTTATAAGGGATTGTTTTGGTTGCGGAAACAGGATTTGAACCTGTGACCTTCGGGTTATGAGCCCGACGAGCTACCGAACTGCTCTATTCCGCGGTATTTGAAGTGTTACTTTTTATCTTTTGGTCTAGTTAATACAAATGCAAAAATAGCAAGAATTCCCAGCATAATAAGTGAACCGATAATACTTGAGTCGTAAGTTTGATTTAACATAATTTTCCAAATTTTTTTTTGGTTGCGGAAACAGGATTTGAACCTGTGACCTTCGGGTTATGAGCCCGACGAGCTACCGAACTGCTCTATTCCGCGGTAATTAAAGTGGATGGGGTAGAGGGATTCGAACCCCCGAATATTGGTACCAAAAACCAATGCCTTACCGCTTGGCGATACCCCAAAACTTCGTAACTTTACACCTATTTTTTTCAAGGGGGAATTATAGTGTATAAGTTTTTATATGTCAAGGTGAAACAGAACTATTATAACTTTCATGCTCAATATTAGCATTCAAAATAGGTGTATCTTTTAATAAAGATACTTTTTTAGGGTAAACATCAGTAAGTTGCTCATAAATACTTTTAGCTAAGAAATAAGATAGATTTGGAGGCACTGCGTTTCCAACCATTTTGTAACCAGCAGTTAAGTTTTTATAGTAAAACTTATGACTATCAGGAAATGTTTGTATTCTGGCGCATTCCCTTATACTTAATCTTCGATACAAGTTTTCTTTTGTTGGTACAAATATTCTTTTATTTTGTTCTACAAATTGCATCTTAGGGGCTTGTGGGTGAAGTGGTGCGTGTCGTCCACCTGCTTGTATTGTAAATGATGGTTCATCCCAGTTTCTGACACGATTTCTTGACATATACATTGAAGAAAAACCACCTATCATATATTCATGGTTATCAATTGTACAATCATTATTGTTTGTGTAATTTTTATCTTTTGCAGATAAAGCAGTATCTTTTAAATCCCAAATAACATCTTTTAAAAATCTTTTTTTTAAAAATTCTTTTGGAAATTCAAATGTAATATTTAAATCTTTTCTAAAGCCAATAAAAAAGATTCTTTTTCGATCTTGTGGTACTTTATAATCATGAGCATTTAATAGTTTAAATGATAGATTATAGCCACTATCAATAAAATGATTTTTTATATTTTCTAATGCTTCTTGATGTCTATCTGCTAACATGCCTGCAACATTTTCAGCTAAAAAAAACAGAGGTTTTTTATCTCGTAAAACTCTTATAAATTCAAAAAACAGTTGTCCTCTATAGTCTTCGATACCTCTTAACTTTCCTGCTTCACTCCAGCTTTGACATGGAGGTCCACCAATGAGTCCTAAAGTTTCAGGAATTTCATCTGATGGTGTTTTTGATATACTTCTTCTATCTAAAATGGTATCAGGAAAATTTTTTTCAAATGTTTCCCAAATTTCCTTATCATATTCATTAGCCCAAATAGTTTTAAAACCTGCTTTTTCAAATCCTAAATCTAATCCACCAGCTCCAGAAAATAAAGATATTATATTCATTA
>JAYEPE010000285.1:0-1891 GCA_034723735.1 Campylobacterota bacterium
TGCTAATCTGCTTAAAGAAGATTTTGGTGTAAAAAAAGGTGACAGAGTTGTTATCTATATGCCAATGATCCCTGAAGCAGCGTATGCGATGCTTGCTTGTGCAAGAATTGGTGCTATTCACTCTATTGTATTTGGTGGATTCTCTGCTGAAGCACTTCGAGATAGAATTGAAGATGCTGAGGCAAAAGTTGTTATTACTGCTGATGGTGCCTTTAGAAAAACAAAACCTTATATGCTAAAACCAGTTGTAGATACCGCACTAGAAGGTGAGACTCCTGTAGAGAAAGTTTTAGTCGTAGAGCGAAATAATGAAGATGTGACTTGGGTAGCAGGACGTGATTACTCATATAATGAGCTTATTGAAACGAAATCTCCTAGGTGTGAACCTGAAATTATGGATGCAGAAGACCCACTTTTCTTACTTTATACTTCAGGTTCAACTGGAAAACCAAAAGGTGTTCAGCATAATAGTGCAGGATATATTCTTTGGGCACAGATGACTATGGAATGGGTATTTGATGTAAAAGAGAATGATACATATTGGTGTACTGCTGATGTTGGTTGGATTACGGGACATACTTATATTGTTTATGGTCCACTTGCTATGGGTGCAACTACTGTTATGTTTGAGGGTGTTATCACTTTCCCAGATGCAGGTCGTCCTTGGAAGATGGTTGAAGAGCATAAAATTAATCAATTTTATACTGCTCCAACTGCTATCCGTGTACTTCATAAAATGGGTGAGCATGAACCAGCAAACTATGACATATCATCACTCAAAGTTCTAGGAACTGTTGGTGAGCCGATTGATCCTCCTGCTTGGAAATGGTACTATGAAGAGGTAGGTGCTTCTAGATGCCCTATAGTTGATACTTATTGGCAGACTGAAACGGGTGGACATATTGTCTCTCCACTTCCAGGTGCTACACCGATTAAACCAGGATGTGCGACACTGCCATTACCTGGAATTATGGCAGAGATTTTAGATCCTGCTACAGGTGAAGTTGCAGAAGTTGGTGAAACAGGCTATATGTGTATCACTAAGCCTTGGCCAGCACAAATTCGTGGCGTTTGGGGTGATGAAGCACGTTATGTGAAATCATACTTTGGTGATGTTAAAAAAGATGACAAAGCAGTTTACTTTACTGGTGATGGTGCACGATATGATGAAGATGGTTACATTACTATTACGGGTCGTACCGATGATGTTATTAATGTTTCTGGTCACCGTATGGGAACTGCTGAAGTTGAAGCAGCTATCAAAAAACATTCAAATGTAGCAGAAGTTGCAGTTGTTGGTAAACCACATGATTTAAAAGGTGAGGGTATCTTTGCTTATATTGTCTTGAAATCAGATGATGGTGTTGCTGATGAGGTTGAAGAGGTCAAAGTGATTAACGGTATTATCAAAAAAGAGATTGGTAATATTGCTCTTTGTGATGATATGGTTTTTGCACCAGGTCTTCCTAAAACGCGTTCAGGAAAAATCATGCGTCGTATTTTAAGAACTATTGCTAAGGGTGAAAAAATTACTCAAGATATTTCAACACTTGAAGATCCAACAGTTGTTGCAAAATTAGAAGAGATGGTGAATGGTTAATTTTATAATACATGTAGGCACAATGCTTACATGTACTGTATCATACTCTGACGACCAAATTTCTGAACCAACATCCCTGCTGTCGCTCCACGTTGATTAGCAATATGTAGAGGTGTCCAACCATACTTGTTTTGGATATTAAGGTCTTCACCTGCTTCAAAAACCGCTTTGAATGCTTCAAAATCTCCTTCGTAAACAATATTTTCTAATGATGCAAAAACTTCTTCTTTTGACATACAATAATCCTTTGGCGTAATGATACAAAAAAAGTACTTATGGGTATAATGTCAT
>JAYEPE010000286.1:0-1889 GCA_034723735.1 Campylobacterota bacterium
GTAATAATTTTACCCAATTTAGGAAATACTTTTGACATATTTCCCCATCGTTTCATTTTTGCAGCTTTGCGATATTCAAATGCTCTACCCATAGTTATTTTTCCTTTATGATTTGTGAATTATGATTGTCTAGTAATTTTTGTATAAGATTAATATTTTTGATAGAAAGTTTATCTTCCTCATTCATCTGTTTTGCCATATGTGCTACTTCAGTGACTGATATTCCAAAAGGGTCTTTTTTAACGACCTTAACCGTACCCCCTGTTATTGAAACTTTATCAAGATTTTTACGAGTGTGTGGCATAAAATATATTAACGATAACTCACCGGTATGCTCTTTTTCAAGCGAGACAGTTACTTTTTCACTAATTTCTGTTTCTAGGCTTGGTAGCATACATTTAAACTCATTTTTATCCATATATCCAATATAAATCTTAGTAAAAAGATCAACATAACGTGTTACAGTCATAGAGCTTAAGAAGCCCATATTAAGAATATGTTTACCCCGTCGCAATTTTTTAAAAACCCAACTCAGTGAGCCATAATAGTTAAAGTTTTCTATTTTCAAACGATCAGTAGAACCTAGCTTAACATCATGAAGTTTTTCAAAAGGTTTTAGCTTTGGTTTATCCTTGCTTGTTAAATACTCAAGAATATGCTTTGCACTATAAGGCTTAGTCACCCAAACAACACAATAAGAAGGAAGATGCTTAATCCCTGTAGCCCCATCATTAAGAATAATCATCGCTTTAATATCATATTGAGGGAAAATCGTCTGCAATAATGCTCGTTTTTTTCGTAATCGACGTTTTAAATTTGTTACAGATTTTACAAGTGTCATCTCTATAAAATAGAGCTCAGTTTTAGTCACAATAATGCCATCAAATTCACCAATCTCTTTAGAACGGTTACGATAAACTATCTGACCTTTAGCATTAACTGAAAGTGTATTTGGAAGGGCTTTTGACCTGTTGTTATGTGGACCTTTTAAAAGAAAGGTTTCAACTTCATCTTGTGTTAAAACGTAGCGTAATAATTTTTCATATACATAATTTTCAAAAACTTCCCCTTCAAAAGAACGATATGTACTTAAAAAATGGGGATCATCCTCTGGCATGCCTTTTTTTATCAGACCAAGAAGATGCTTGATATTATAATCATAATAAAGAAGATTGTCTCCGATATCATTCTCATCGAGATTTCGGATTGAGTTGCTAATTTTAAGTATATCAAAGCCTTGAAAAATTTACTTATACTATAGCGGAACTTAACTAAAGTAGCGATTATAGGCTTACATGTAAGCTAAAATTAGAGACAAAATGATAGCATTATCATTATAAATATTAATTAAGATGCATCATTTCCATACTGAACTATCATAAATGAAACGAGACTGCCTATAAGAATTTGCCATGAAAAACCAATATTTATTCCAAAAATGTATGGCTGGAGCGCTAAGACGGTAGCGAATCCTCCAATAAGCCCCCAAAAAACACTTTTAGCACTGCCACGTGAAGTGAAAATAGCTGAGAAGTAAACACCTAGAAGTCCTGTATAGGCAAATGCCATCACGCCCAGGGCAAAACTTAAAAGCGGTAAATCACTATAACGTTGCCAAAAGAAACTCAGCATTGCCATCAGCGAAAGGATAATGGCAAAACCGATAACAGCATAACGCGCAGCCTTCACAAAATGGTACTCATCAATATCACCTTGGGCTAACTTCCATGGCTTGTAAATATCTTCAATAGCTACCGATGCCATAGCACCTAAAACAGAGTTCGTACTTGAGAGTGCAGCAGCAATAGCGCCTACAGTGACTAAACCACGCAGTCCCTCAGGCATCTCGTTTAAGATATAAACCATAAAGATTGTAATCTTTTCACCTT
>JAYEPE010000287.1:0-1878 GCA_034723735.1 Campylobacterota bacterium
GTTAATGGATGGATTTTAAAAAAGGAGGATTTTTATGATTTATAATCTTAATGAAATAGAGAAAGATCCATTCAAAGATAACTTTTATGATGTTTGTATCATTGGATCAGGTTTTGCCGGTATAACATTAGCTTTAAGTCTTAATGAAAACCTTAATGTACTTTTGTTAGAAGCGGGAGACATTGATTATTCTGCAGAATCCCAGGAGATATATGAAGGAAAGAACGTCGGCCACGAATACTGGGACTTGACCGATTGTAGAAATCGGTGGTTCGGTGGCACTTCAAATACATGGGGAGGATGGTGCGCTCCACTGGACAGTCGAGATTTTGAAAAAAAAGATTTTATAGAATTTAGTGGATGGCCGATAAGTAAAGAAGATATTGATCCCTATTTTGAAGAGACAATGCAGATATTCGGTTTATCCGGTAGTGATAAAGTTAAAGAATTTACCAAAGGTTGGGATGATGTGCTGACAAAGCCTGATAAGTATTTTGATGGCTTTGACATTAGGGTTAGTAAACAAGAAGACTTTAAAAACAAGCATGGTGATGCAGTAAAAGAACGGTCCTATATCCACTGCTACTTGAATGCAAATCTGACAGATATAGCACTCACCAAAGATTTAGATAGTGTCAAGGTACTGGAAATTCAAAACTACAAAAAAAAAGTCTTCAATGCCAGGGCAAAAATAACTATTTTGGCTACCGGCGGCCTTGAAAACCCCCGTCTTTTACTGAGTTTTAACAAGCAGTGTAAGAACGGGATCGGAAACAACAATGACCTTGTCGGACGGTTTTTCTGTGAACATCCACATTTTGAACTTGGAGATTTCATTATCGAGGAGCATCTGTTTGAAGCATCGAAATCTGGCAAGCTTTCAGCAATGAAATATCTAGCTCCTTCAAACGAATTTCAGGCAGAAGATAAAGTTCTAAATTTTGGGATTGAATTGCATACAAAAGATTTTATCGAACGGGAAGGCTCGACCAATACTTTCAAAGAAACTCTGCGAACAATAATTTGTTCTTCAGAATGGGCAAAGTATGTGGTCAAGAGTATAAAAGGAGAGGAAATCTATTGCTATAGTTCGACATATGACTGGAGTGATGGCATTTTCAAGATAGAGTCAGAGCAGGTGCCTAATCTTCAAGCCGGGTCATTCTTGGATCAGATGTCGACATATTCGGCATGAGGCAGATAGAATTGGACTGGAAACTCTCACAACTTGACAAATATACCATTAAACGTGCGGCGTTGCGCTTTGCCGAGATGTTTGCAAGAATAGATCTCGGTCGCGTCAGGATAGATGATTGGGTGTTTTCAGATAATCCAGGTGATTTTCCGGGATTTCCACACAGGTTGGGCGGTCCCCATCATATGTGTACGACACGTATGAGTTCATCACCGAAAGACGGTGTGGTTGATGTTAATCATAAAGTTTTTGGTATTGATAATTTATATATGGCTGGTTCTAGCGTTTTTTCAACTACAGGGCATATTAACCCAACATTTTCCATTGTCCAGATGTCACTACGGCTGGCCGATCATTTAAATCGTCAGTTTGGTTATAAAAGCAGTGTAGAGGAGCAAACAGTATTAAAAAATTCTAAAAGTATTTAGAACATGTATTTAGGCATTAAATTGGCGCCATTAGTCAAGGTATTGCAATCTGAAAGAGGAAGTAAAAACATAAGTATAACAGTATAGCACCTCGAAAAGCTTGATAAAGTATATAACCTTTATGATGATGCTTATGCTTAGTCGAAAATAGTAAATTTTATACAAGGAAAAACATGAAAAATATATTAGTATCTAATAATTGGTTTAGGATATATTTAGCTTCCAAGGGTAGCATTGTTAGTAAATCACCTATAT
>JAYEPE010000288.1:0-1877 GCA_034723735.1 Campylobacterota bacterium
CAACTGACTCAATTAATTCACTATTTTCACCATTTTCATTATCGGCTACTAATGTTTCTATTTTCGCATTTGCGATGACAACTTCACTCATCTGATTTATAAGAAGATCTATCTTGGCAGAGTCAACTCGCAGAGACTTAGCCATCTCTTTTTTTACAACTTTCATATCTTTTGAAATTGGTTTTTCTACTAAAACAGGAGTACTTTCTTGCATCTGTATTTGAGCTATCTCTTCTTGGATAGTTGATTCTTCATATAGACCAAGATTAAGTAAAATATCTTTTAAACCCTCATAAACAGTAAAAAGCTCATCATATGATTTTTTATCTGATGACTTAAAGATAAAAAGCGTAACATCATCCTCAACAAACTCAAAAATCTCTTCGATATCCTCTTTTGAAGCAGATGATTGAAACTCTATCTCAAAACCTATATATGTTTGTAAGGGATTTAACTCTTGTAGTAGTGGGATACTCGAAACTATAGGTGTATTAAAGGCTATCTCACCTAGTTTATTAAAATAGTTAAATATAGATAAAATATCCATTCCAGAGGTGAAAAAATCTTCAGCAAAACGGATAGAGACATGCCACATGTCATCACTTTCTTCTTGGCAAGAGAGCTCTGCAAAATCTAATGTCACACTCTCTTTATTCTCATCAACACTCTGAGCTACCCCACTCTTTGACATAACTAAATCTATATGAGATATAAGAGTCTCTTGTTCAGTTAAACTCTGCTCATCAAGACCATTTTCATTGATACTCTGCTCAATAATTTTAGAAGTATGGTCTTTGACATGCAAAAAGAGTTCTTGTATCTCTTCACTAAAGATAATTTTTTCTTGTCTAATATTATCAAGCAAATTTTCTGCTTTGTGTGTAAAATGCACTACATCATCGAAGCCAAACATTCCAGCTGTACCTTTTATGGTATGCATCGCACGAAAGAGTTCATCGATACTCTCTTTATTGACACCGCTCTCTTTTGTATCTAAAAGAGCATTTTCCATATATTGGAGTTGGTCTGAGGCGTCTTCATAAAATAAAGCTAAATCTTCATCCATGACTAAGACCTAAAATTGTATCGCATCCACTTATACTTAAAGCGGTTAAAATATCATCATTTATATTTATTAATGAAAAGTTTTTTTCATCTTTTGTGGCACTATTTTTCAAAGCACACAGCATCTGAATAGCACACATGTCTATCTTTTGGACACTACTCATATCTATAACAACACTATCTTCATCAAGTGTTTGCAAAAGCAGACCTTTAAGTTTTTCTACTTCATATATAGTGAAACTTTCATCTTCTATAAGCATCTCTTTAGCCTAAAAGCTTCTCACAAGCCATCAAAAATTTATCTTTGTTAAAAGGTTTTAAAAGCCATGCCTTTACTCCTAGTGCCTTTCCTTTTGCTTTTAAGTCTGCATTTGATTCCGTAGTTAGCATCACAATTGGAATATATCTGTAAGATGGTTCTTTTCTAATGTTTTCCACCATCTCTAAACCACCCATAAGCGGCATATTGATATCAGAAAAAATAATATCAAACTGATGAATTTTTATAGCTTCTAAACCTTTTTCTCCATCCTCAGCAACAATAACTTCATGTCCAGCCTCTAAGGCAGCTTTTTTAGCCACTGAGCGGACAAGACTTGCATCATCAACTATTAACACTCTTCCCATTTTGCCACTCTCCTCTTTTAGTTATTTATGACCTATTATATGCTCTTTGAGCTTTAAATTATTTTAAATTGAGCTTTATTGTAGTAAGATAAAAAATAATAAAAAGGGAGATTTTTTGACAGATATAGATTTTGACTTATTTGATGTATTTAGAAATCAGTTTAACAACCAACTAGACGATATTA
>JAYEPE010000289.1:0-9703 GCA_034723735.1 Campylobacterota bacterium
AAAGAAAACCACTCAAAGATAGTTACTTAGATGCTTCTTTCTTTGGTCAATACAACATGAATAACTCAAAAAATGAAGGCACTGTTGACGCTAAAACTGAAGCACAAACTTACGTATGGTATGGTGTTCATGCGGTATATAATATGCCATCATTTTTGATCTCTGCACAGTATGTTGTATCTGAAAATGATGCAGAGGATGATAGCAATTGGAATGGTAATGGTTTTTCAGTGAATGGTACTTATCGTCTTGGAAAGAAAAAAGAGTATTCACTTATAGGTCGTTATGATGTATGGGAGTCAGAAAACACTAGCTCTAAAGTAACACAGGCTACAAGCAGTGCTATTTATGGTGTAGCATGGCAACAAAATAAAAATGTTAAGTGGTTACTTTCTGGTCAAACATATAGTGCTAAAGATGGAAGAAATTACAAAGGTAGCGATGTTAAAGATTGGAATTCTGCGATGTTAACTGCTGAGGTTAAGTGGTAGTTATTATAAAAAAGCCAAGTTTTGGCTTTTTACTCTTCAATGTTCTTAAGAGAAAAATAGATAAAATTTTAAATAAAAACTTCATCCAAGGATATATTCCAAATGGAAATACAAACTTTCAAAAAAATGGAAAAACAGGCTCTCAAATCAAGCCAACCTGACTTCATTAAAATTGGCTTTGCACTCTTTTTTATGGTCTCAGTTCTCGTCTATAGCTTTTTAAGCAATGGAGGTATTCCTAACAGCATGTTCTTAGCTGTAGCCGCACTTTTTGGTGCTTACATGGCGATGAATATTGGTGCTAATGATGTTGCCAATAATGTTGGACCTGCTGTAGGATCTAAGGCATTAACTCTTGGTGGTGCTATTGTTATTGCTGCAATATTTGAAGCTGCTGGTGCTTTTATCGCGGGTGGTGAAGTGGTTAAGACTATTAAAAAAGGGATTATTGATATCTCAGTTTTTGGTGGGAATGTTGATCCTTTTATCTGGGCAATGATGGCAGCACTATTAGCTGCTGCTCTTTGGTTAAACTTTGCTACCGCTGTAAAGGCTCCTGTCTCTACTACACATTCTATTGTCGGTGGTGTCATGGGTGCTGGGATTGCTGCTGCTGGTTTTAGTATTGTCTCTTGGGGAACAATGGGTAAAATTGCTGCTTCATGGGTTATATCGCCTGTCCTTGGTGGTATTATCGCAGCACTTTTTCTTTTTGCTATTAAAAAAAGTATTGTCTTTAAAAAGGATAAGATTAATTCAGCACAAAAATATGTTCCTATTTTTGTTGCTATTATGTCTCTCTCTTTTGTAACATATTTAACACTTAAGGGTCTTAAAAAAATATGGCCCGATATTGTTAGCTTTATAAATGAATTTATGTTCTTTTCTCTTCCAATTACAAAAAAACCAAGTTTGCTAACAGCTTTAATCTTAGGTCTTATTGTTGCAATAATTGTCTATTTTTGGGTTAGTAAACGTGTAAAACAGAATGCTCATAAGTTAGAAAATACTAGAGAGAGTGTTAATAAACTTTTTACAATCCCATTGATTTTTGCAGCAGCACTACTTAGTTTTGCTCATGGTGCCAATGATGTTGCAAATGCTATTGGACCACTAGCAGCTATTAATGATGCTGTTATCAATGGAGGAATTTCTTCAAAAGCTGAGATTCCTATCTGGGTTATGGCTGTGGGTGCAATTGGTATCTCTATTGGTCTTGCACTCTATGGTCCTAAACTAATCAAAACTGTAGGTAGTGAGATTACAGAGCTTGATCAGATGCGTGCTTTCTCTGTAGCTATGGCTGCTTCAATTACAGTTATTATCGCTTCTCAATTAGGACTTCCTGTTAGTTCCACTCATATTGCCGTTGGTGGTGTTTTTGGAGTTGGCTTTTTACGTGAATACTTACATGTAAGTGATACTAAAAGTGTTATCGAAGATGAGAAAGAGATTATTCAAGATGAGAAAAAGGTGCTTAGAGCCCTCAACCAAGAACTTTCTGCACTTGAAGAAAAAAATAGTAAAACTAAAGAAGATTATCAGCGTATAGTAGAGCTATATAAGATGATAGAAGATGAAGAGATAAAAATTAAAGAGGCTAAAAAAGTAATTAAAACTGCTGAAAAAGTAAAATATGTAAAACGTGATGCAGTGAAGAAAATTATTGCTGCATGGCTTATTACAGTACCTGCTGCTGCAATTTTAGCAGGTGTTATATTTTATACTATTAAAGGTATTATGCTTTAAAAATATTAAATATTGGTTTGGTTTTATAGGCTATACTCATTGTATGAAATATTTAATTGCATTAATAACTCTTATTTTCATAGGGTGCTCATCAGGAGGTAGCTCTTCTGAAGCACCCAATGATGCCATTGACAGTAAAAAAATTAAAGAACCTTCTGGTCTGCTTGTAAGTAAAAAATATGACAATATTTTATGGACGCATAATGATTCTGGTGATGATGCTTATATTTATGCGATAGATGCAAGAACTTTAGAATTAGTTGAGAAAGTTGAAGTCAAAAAAGCTGATAATGTAGATTGGGAAGATATTAGTTATTTTGGTGACCTTATTGCTATTGGTGACTTTGGTAATAATGAAAGTGATCGTGACGACTTGACACTTTATATTATTAAAGAGCCTAATCCTGATGGTGATGGTGATATTAAAATAACACAAGAAGTTGAATTTATTTTTAGTGATCAGAAAGATTATTCAAAAAAACATAATAACTTTGACTGTGAGGCTCTCTTCTCTTATCATGAATCACTATTTATGCTAAGTAAGCACCAAGAAGATTCAGAGACAACCTTATATAAGCTTTCTATAGATGAAGGTATTGCAGATAAGGTAATGGATTATAATCTGGGTGCGCAAGTTACAGCTGCTGATAGCGATGGAGAACAGATTGTGATTCTGACAAAAGAGGCACTTTATCTTCTTGTGCCAACAGGCGTAAACGATAATATTTTTGATGGAACCATTTATAAAAAAGAGCTTAATCTTGGTCAAATTGAAGGTGTAGCATTTGATAATAAGGTAATCAAAATTATTAATGAAGACTCTGATGTTTATGAATATTCAATTCAATCAATTAAAGACACTCCTCCTATTCAAATATAATTATCCTATATAATTTTTACTTTGTGTTCTAAATTTTATACTTTGACGTAATTTCAAGGTATAAAATCTTCATTAATGCTACTGAGAGATAATACTGATACATTTTTGATACATTTTTACAATACTATTAGAGAATAAGTTAAGGAGTGTCTTGTGAAATATATTATGATTTCGGTGTTGGGGTTGTTGTTAATTAGTGGGTGTTCTCGTATGCAAATTGCTACAGATAATGAAATGCCAAGTGCAAATTATACAAAAAAAATAGTGGTATATTCTTTGGAGAATTATACAGATACTCCTCAGGCTGGTATGCGTGCTGCTAATCTTGCTGAAGGTGTTTTATTAGCTCGAGGTTATCAAGTTGAAAATAAAATAGATGGCATTTCTTTAGATATGCCACTTGATGAAAAAATTGCTTATGCTGAAAAAATCAATAGTGATTATATTTTTATTGGTGGCGTGAGTGAATGGCGTTACAAAACAGGTATCGATGGAGAACCTGCTGTAAGTTTACAGTTTAAAATGCTTGATGTTAAGAGTAAAGAGATTATTTGGAGCTCTACCGGATCTGATAATAATTGGGGAAATGCTTCTGTTGGAACAACTGCTCAAGCTCTTATTGAATCAATGATTGATGCTGATTATGATGAAAATAATCAGACCAATACAGTACAAAACAATGCAATGAAAAAATCACAAGAGGCTAGAGCTGCACAGTTACGTTTAGAACGTAAAGAACGTATGTATGCAGAGAAGAAAACAAGAATTGATAATGAAAAAATAGAACTTGAGCAACTTGTTGGTCAGGTTCAGTCTATAGAAGATCTTGATGTTAAAACAAGTAGTGATTATCAAAAAATTGTGGAACTGTATAAAATTATAGAAGATAAAGAAGCAAATATTGCTACTTTAGAAGCATCATTATAGTAATTATACAAAAATCAATTAAGGAGATATATTTTAAATGTTATTAACAAATAAAATGAGAAAATTAATTTTTAAATTCTCATATGTAGAAACACTTAGTATCGTTGCAGTATATCTTCTAATTGGGTATTTGGTTAACCCTGATGACATATGTATGCTAGAAGGTGGTATTACATTTTTAACAATTGTTCTTGCTATTATTACACTGTTTCATGGGTCTGCTAATGGTTTATTAGCAATGGCGATTATTGGTATTTTTATGAATGTGAGTTATCCTCTCTTTGACTATACTGTATTTTTGCAAGAGCTGGTTTTGGTGCTAGTGTTTGGTGAGTTTCATTATTACTGGCAACGTACTATTGATAAGCATACTACACAAGCAAAATTTACAGAGATAAAGCTTTCAGAATTAGGAAAAGCTTTTTATATGCTGAAAATTTCTCATGATCAACTTGAGAAAAACTATGTAACAAAGCCTATGAGTTTACGAAACTCTATCCGTCTGATTAAAGAGAATTTTGTTACTAATGTCAGTCATGAAAGTTATGATGATTTTCTTACTTTGTTACAAAAAACACTTAACATCGAAGAAGCTTATTTAGGAACCCTAGATAAAAAAGAGAAGTTAACTATTGTCGCAAGTACTAAAGGTTCTGGGAGTTTTCATTATGATGACATTATGCTAGAAGTTGCAATAGAAAAGGCAATGCCTATTTATGTTAGTAGTGATGAAAAATATAATGAAAGTGAGTATTTAGCTGTTATTCCTGCAATTTCAGATGATAAAATAGTTGGAATGTTAGTAATAGAAAAAATGCCTTTTATGTCATTCAATAAAGATAGTTTGATTACATTAGCTATTTTAGTAACCTATCTATTTGAAGAGTTACATAAATTAGAAATTTTAAAATCAATAGGAGACTTTTTTCATAATTATCAAGAAAACTTTCGTTTTGAAATGTTCCGCCTTTATGATATGAATCAAAAATTTAATATTCAATCTTCTGTCTTAGTCTTTCAGTCTTCGGATAAACTTATAACACACCTTTTGCTTGAGACTATTGGAAAGAACCTTCGTTCACTTGATGTTATGAGTTACTATTCTGATGGCAATAAAGACTATATAGCGGTCCTGTTCCCGTTTGCTGATGATTCATCAACGGTTGGATTTGTAAAACGTATTTACACTCTTTTAGACTTTAATGACAAAACGAATATCAAATATTCAACTTTTGATATTTCACAAAAGTCTTTAATTGAATCATATTCAGGGCATTAGTTATGAATTTTGAAGAATATTGGATATTTGATTCTCTTTTTGTCTTTTATGCTGTTCATGCAGTTGTATCTGCTCTAATTGCGTTTATTGCATCATTCTTTTTATTAAAAAGATTTGAAGATAATAAACACCTTTTTATAGGTTTTGTCTTTTTATTCAATATTGCAATGCCTGGGGTAGGATACCTTTTTACTATTTGGGTTATTTATTATCTTTTAAGTGTTCAATATGACAAACTACTTAATAATGTGAGTTACATTAATATGATTGAATTTGAAACAGAATTTCCAGAGATTCAACGTATTTTTGGAGAGGGTTCTATGAGTGATTTACTTAGTAATGGACTTGCCCCTACATCCTTGAAAATGAAAGCACTTGTTTCTATGGCTGATAATATTACACAGAAAAACTTGTCTTTGATAAAAAATAGTCTTTCTGATAAGGATGATGAGATTAGACTTTACAGTTTTGCCATTATAGATAAAATAGAGCGTGGTATTAATAAAAGTATTCATCAAAAACTCAATAGCTTTCAAGAAAATTCTGAGAATATGAGCAATATTGATAGTAAAGACATAACTGAAAAAGAGAGAGAAGAGTATATCAAGTTAGCAGAAGAATTAACCTATCTTTACTGGGATATGGTATATTTTGAACTTTCAGATGAAGATTTAAAAAAGTATATTCTTCAAGAAGTTAAAAGATATGCAAAAATTGTTTTAAATGCGCATCTTAATCATATTGGTATCAACGTTTTACTAGGCAAAGTGTATTTAATGGAAAAAGAGTATGAAAATGCATCAACATGCTTTGCTGTGGCAATTGAAAACGAAAATGAAACAGGTTTTACTCATCCCTATTTAGCAGAAATATTTTTCAATCAAAAAAATTATAGATCAACTAAATCTCTTTTAAGCAATGCAAAGATACTGCAGATGAATGGAACTTTATATCCAGTAGTTGAACAATGGAAAAGTGCATGAGTCAGTATATTAGAAAAAGTAGAAGTTTAGATATTATGATTTTTGGTGAAGGCACTTACCCTTATATACGTGGGGGAGTTTCATCATGGATTCATCAACTTATAACAGGGATGCCTGATTTAAAGTTTGGTATTATTTTTTTAGGTTCTATTAAAAGTGATTATGGTGAAATCCTTTATGAGTTACCAGATAATTTAGTACATTTAGAAGTACATTATCTGTTTGATGAGGATATTGACGTAGAAGATAAAGGTGCTCAAACAAAGCGTCGAGACGATATAGAAGAGTTTGAAAATGTTGAAATGCTGTATCAGACATTTAAAAAATCTAATTCGGGAATCCCTGATATTATGAAAAATGTAGATTTTTATGAGAAAGAAGTTACTCATGAGCACTTCTTGCATTCAAGACAGTCTTGGAGTTTTATTAACGAAAAATATTATGAAAATTGTTCAGATGTTCCTTTTATTGATTATTTTTGGACAGTAAAAAATATTCATAGGCCAATATGGAAGCTAGCTTCTATTGTTAAAAAACTTCCTAAATGTAAAATTTTCCATAGTCCATCAACAGGTTATGCTGGTTTTTTAGGTGCTTTAGCCTCTTATGACAGCGATAAACCTTTTATTCTAACAGAGCATGGTATTTATACTCGTGAGCGAAAAATCGATATGTTAACAGCAGATTGGATCGATTTTAAAAAGCCTACGCTCTTAAAGCAGCCTGAAGAATTTAATTATATAAAGAAAATGTGGGTCTCATTCTTTGAAAAAATTGGAGAATTTTCATATACACGCGCTAATCCAATATTATCTCTTTTTTCAGGAGCAAGAGATATACAAATAGCTTTTGGTGCGGATGAAACTAAAGCTTTGGTTGTTCCTAATGGGGTTGATGTTGATGGCTTACGTCAGTGTTATCTTGCTCGAACTGAAAATGTTCCTAAGGTGATTACGCTTATTGGTCGTGTTGTTTCGATTAAGGATATTAAAACTTTTATTCGTTCAATTCGTATTGTTGCTAATATTATTCCTGACATTGAAGCCTGGGTTGTTGGTCCAATGGATGAAGATGAAGAGTATGCGGCAGAGTGTGAAAATATGGTGAATACATTAGGTTTAAGCAGTAATTTCTACTTTAAAGGTTTTCAAAATATTAAAGATATCTTGCCTAAAACAGGTCTATTGACATTAACTTCAATTAGCGAGGGAATGCCATTAACAATCTTAGAAGGTTATGCGGCAGGAGTACCTTGTGTGGCAACAGATGTTGGAAGCTGTAAGGATCTTATTTTTGGTGGCTTAGGGGAAGAGGATATTGCCTTGGGCAAGGCCGGTGATGTAACCTCCATTGCAAACCCTAGTGCTTTGGCAGAGAGTTACATACGCTTTTTAACAGATGATGATTTATGGAAGAAAGCACAGCAATCTGCTTTAGCTCGTGTTGAGCGATATTATCGTCAAGATATGTTTTTATTGGCATATCGAAATATCTACAATAAGGCAATGAAGTAATGGCTGGAATTGGATTTGAACTACGCAAAGTATTAAAACCAGATAGACTTTTATCTATAGCTAAAGTGTATAGTTATTCAGCACTATTAAGTTCTGGACCATGGGTAATCTCTATTATTGCAATTATTGTAGTAGGTTTTATTAATATTGCTACGATGGGTGGTGATGGTGACAGTGCTGTTAAGTATCAAATTGTTATTACTTATGCTATTGCTTTGGCATCAAGTATGATTATTACAGGGTTTATTCAACTCCCTTTTACCCGTTTTATAGCAGACTTGATTTTTGCTAAACGAGAGGAAGAAGTTCTTCCTGCTTATTATGGGGCTTTAGTTATGACTTGGTTTGTGGGATTTCCATTTATTTTGCCTATTATGTTTATTGTATTTAAAGATCAAAGTACTTTTTTTATTATTAGCGTAATGTCAACTTTTTTGACATTATCAGGTGTTTGGGTTTCTAATATATTAGCAGCAAGTCTTAAGTATTATCATGGTGTTCTTATGGCTTATGCTATTGCATATGGCATGATTATTTTACTTTCACTTCTTTATGGTGAAACTTTAGAGATATTGATTACCATCTTTTTTATCGGAAATGCTATTTTACTTGTTGTGTTAATGACGCTCATTACAAAAAGTTACCATTCAACTAAGCTTATTAGTTTTGAATTTTTTCAAAGAAAAACATTTTACTGGACTCTAGGATTTGCAGGACTGTTTTATAATTTAGGAGCATGGGTTGATAAATTTATTTTCTGGTATCATCCTCTAACGGGTTATGCTGTTATTGGAGAGCTTCATGCTTCTGTAGTGTATGATATGCCTATTTTTATTGCCTATCTCTCTATTTTACCTGGTATGGCTATTTTCTTTTTTCGTCTTGAAGCAGATTTTGCTGAAAAATATGATCTCTTTTTTGATGCTGTTCGTAGTGGAGGAACCTTAGATGTTATTAAACAATATCGAAATGAAATGGTTGATATTATTCGTCACTCTATTCGTGAAGTTATTGTTATTCAAGGTATTGTTAATATTATCTTATTTTTAAGCGCACCGGCACTATTTAAATTATTGAATATTCCCCAACTCTATTTGGGACTTTTCCATATATTAACAGTAGGTGCTCAATTGCAGCTTGGATTTATGTCTGTAATGGCACTTTTATATTACCTTGATCGTAGAACTTTAGCAATGAGATTGGCATTTGCTTTTTTTGCTTTAAATGGAATATTGACTTTTATATCAATCTACTTAGGTCCAGCGATGTTTGGGTATGGCTATGCTGTATCACTACTTATAGTTTTTACTGCAAGCATTTTGGTAGTAAGACGTGAGATGAGGGAGTTGGATTATGAAACATTTATGTTACGTTAAAGCTCTCTTTTTAGCTTTTTTCCTTACGCTTCCTCTTTATGCTTCATTGAGTTCTAAAAGCGCTGTTGTCTATTATGGTGATGATATCCCTTACTCTTTAGTAGGAATACATGATTATATTATTTTACAACCTTCGCATATTAATACAGCTACTCATGGTTTTAAAACATATAAAGAGAATATATACGTTTATTTAAGTATTGGTGAAGTGGAATCAAAAGCATCTTATTATAATGATATTAATACTTCATGGGTTTTAGGTGAAAATGAGATATGGCACTCTAAGGTTTTGGATATTTCAAATGAAAAATATCATGAATTTCTCTTTAAAAATGTCATTGATTCAATGCGATCTCAAGGCTTTAAGAACTTTTTTTTTGATACTTTAGACTCTTATAATATTGTTGCTAAGAGTGATATAGAACGTAAATTTCTCAAGCAAGGCCTTATCCGATTTATTAAAATGTTTCATCAACGTTACCCTGATTCAAAACTGATTATCAA
>JAYEPE010000290.1:0-9695 GCA_034723735.1 Campylobacterota bacterium
GCTATCACCTTCAAAAACCCCTTTGGAATTGGGCTGGTCTGAAATTTTTGCAGGATCTCCTGTGAGTGCTAAAATAGCACGAACATCTACCTCATTGGCTCCAAGAAGATCTGATTGTAGTGCAATACGATTACGATCACGCATACTCATTGTGGCAATGACAGGTTTATTAAAACGCTCCTGAAGCATTTTAGCAGCGAAAAGTGCATTGTATTTGAGTTTAGCAAGGGGATTATCTGTTGTGCTAAAGCCATCTACAAGCTTATCAAGCCCAAGAGCTTCTATCTTATCAACAGTAGGTGTAAATTGTGGGGAGTGTCCAGGGGTAGTCTCTAAAGTAATATACGTCTCACTTTGAAGTTTCTCTATTAATTGTTCAAACACGTACTGCCTTGTATTTTATTATAATTTTGACATTATAACTAGAAAGAATAAAAATGCCTGTAACTAAAAATGGGGGACGAGTCACAAATATAAAATTTAGTCATAGAAATAGAAGTCTTATAAATGCAAATGAAGATTTCAATAGTATAATTTCTTAGTTAAAAATACTACTGTGAATTATTTGTATTTAAATATGAATCGAACAAGAAGGATTATGCTTAAATGAAACTTAGAGAACAAGATAAAATAAGAATAGAGAATATTGCGAAACAGACTCTGCAAACTCCTTTAGAGATTTGGGCTTATGGGAGTTGTGTTAATGGGGATGCTCAATTACGAAATTTTAATTTAAATAAAAAGAGAGACAGTAATGAATACTTTACGATTATGTGTATTTGATTTTGATTCAACCCTGATGGATGGTGAGACCATTGATTTTTTTGCGGATGAGTTGGGTATTGGTGAACGTGTAGCAGCGATTACAGAGCGTGCAATGAGCGGTGAGCTTGATTTTTTTGAGTCGCTGCAAGAACGTGTAGGACTTTTAAAAGGGCTTCCTTATTCTAAGGTAGAAGCCATTTCTCATAACCTTCCATATATGCCTGGTGCAAAAGAGACTATTGCCGCACTTAAGGCTAAGGGAATAAAAGTTATCTGTTTTAGTGGTGGTTTTCGCTCTGCAACTTCGTATGCCAAAGATGAATTGGGTTTTGATGCTGATTTTTCTAATGTCTTACATGTAAGAGAAGATGGAACACTCAGTGGACTTGTGGGTGGCGATATGATGTTTAACTACTCCAAGGGTGATATGTTAGTACGTCTTCAAAACCTACTGGGTATTAGTGAAGAAGAGACCATGGTTGTTGGTGATGGTGCTAATGATTTAAGTATGTTTGCACATGCGGGAACTCGGGTGGCTTTTTGCGCACGTGATATACTTAATCGTGAAGCAAATATGATAATTGAGACTAAAGATCTTAGAGAAATATTACAAAGGTTAGATGCATGTTAGAGAACTCTGTTTGGAAACAATATCATAATGAAAAAACAATTCATCAGGTACTCGTAGCTCTGTATCAATGTGACAATGATGAGATTCGTAATGAAGAAAATATGCTATATGCTTCATTAAAACGACGTTTGACTAAAAAAGAGTTACGTGGATTTATAATGAAAGAAGCAGCTAATGATGAGGCTCTTATCTGTGAGCAATTAGGGCTAAGTACGGAGGATTTAGAGAAACTTTTACGCAAAGCTTACCGTAAAATTCGCCAAAATGATATGCGTAACGAGGTGACAGTCTCAAGTGAAGAGTAATTTTTAAACTCACTTCACTTTAATTTTAAAATTTACTCTTCGAGATGCTTTTTTATCTTCTTTTTTATTCATAATACGTTGCGCATAACTGTGCGCATTACTGCTTAATATACTACTTAACCACTCTTGATAGGCATGAACTTGATGATCTTGATAGCTAAATGCTAAAACTTCAAAAGCACGTTTTGAAGAGAGTTTGACATTATTTAAATAACGTTTTGGTTGATTAAGCTTGCCCCATTCGCTTGAGGTATGGCCATTTACATGTAAGGCTATAATCTGATCTTTATAAGGATATAAGGTCTTAATGAGTTTTGCATTAAACTGATGCAAGAAGTCTCTTTGTACTTGGCTTAAATGGTATTCACCCACTTTAAAATTGAGCTCAGAAGCGATAAGATTAATACTTAAGTCTTTACTAATAGTGATTTTCTTCATTTTAATCTCATTTGCAAAGGTGTGACGCAATGCATCGTAGAGTGAAGTTTTTTGAGAGTTGATTTGTGCTGTTGAGCCATCACGATTAAGTTTAATAACCCACATATCAGTAATCTCTTCTCCTTTTTTTGTTACTTCTCCTGCAATAGCAATTTTACCATCATGTAGTAGGCTAAGTGCATGAAAGCTTGAGCGTTCATAATTGTCAAAATAACGCTCCCAAATAGGATGAAGATTATTATCAAGACTAATCGCCATAGCCTCTGTCTTTAATCGTGTAGTGTGTTGCCCTACACCTACGATAGCACCGTTAGAGCGCTCTTTAATATCACGGATAATATTGCTACCTGAGGTAGTAATATTGTGCTCTTGGAGAATATTTTTTTGTAAATCAAATTTGACAAGTCGAGTCTGCTCAATACGATTTTTGTCGTAGTAGCTAATAGAAGTTAAAAAATGATTATCACGAAGGCTAATGAGTCGATGTGCTTTAAAGACCCCTAGGGTGTTGTAGCGATTAAGCCAGATTTTATCTCCCTCTTCGCTGAGTCGCATAAGGGTAATGCCTTGGGTCTGACCTTCAGAACTACTAGCAAGAATGAGTAAGGTGCCATCAAAGGCTTCTGCAGCATCAATACCTCTATCATCAGCGCGAGTACCATACTTTTTACTCCATAAAATATTGCCTGATTTATCAAACCGTGTAATATAGATATCATTAAGACCTATGCCTTGGGTATAAGGAGTATCTTTGCGGCTACGTGAGGTCATAGAGGAGCCTATCGCTAAAACACCACCATCACGTAAAGAAACAAGACGGTTTAAGCGATCATAGTTTTTTGTACCAAATTGACGTTGAAATTGTATAGAACCCATACCTGAAAGTCTCAGTAAAAGCAACTCTCCATCTTGAGTGTAACCGCCGATAAAATAGCCGTTTCCTACACTTTTTATAATAGAAACACCACGGTTAAAACGAGGGAGTTTATTAAGAAAATCAAAGCTAATTTTCGCATCTTTATTTAAGCGAATGAGGTGGAGTTGTTCCCCTTTTTTTGAACCTACTGCTTCTAAATAATCAAAAGCAGAGCGATAAGTCTTCTTGGCTTGGAAGTCTTGTTTATAATTTTGAGAGAATCCAACTGCGCTGATGTCACGATTATAATCTTGAGTGATATCAAATAAAATATCTTCAAAAGGACCACTAATTATAGTAGAGTAGGGTTTGGCAATTAAAGAAAAGGTGAAAAAAAATAGGAGTAATAGTAATGGCTTCATTAAAAATCTTTAATTTGAATTGTTTACATGTAAGCAAAAGTTATTCCGTATTTTCTTCTTCAGTTGCACCATAATCTAGTAAAAGCGATACTATATTGTCACGTTTATGCTGTTTGGCAATTTTAAGAGCACTAAATTGTTGGGGTGATGTGAGATTAGCATCAGCACCGACGTGAAGTAAAAGTTTTACAATTTTATAATGATTATAATAGACACCTAGCATTAAGGCACTCCAGCCAAAATTATCGAGTAAATCAATTTTTGCATAATTATTAAGTAAAATTTCTACAGCTTCATAACGTCCAAGTGAAGATGCTATCATCAAGGCAGGACGCTTATTGCTATCGAGATAATTAATATCTGCACCAAGTTGAATTAAAAGTTCAAGATGTAATTTCAATACATGTGTTTGCATTTTGGAAATGCTCAAGTATAAAGGTGTCCAACCTAAGGCATTAGCTGGAATATTGACATGTGCGCCACGAATAAGTAACTCACTTTCAAGAGAGCGAAAATCATCAGCATGATTGGGATATCTTAAAATACTGTTATGAATGAGGGTGAGAGGTGTATGAAGATTATCAACTACATGAATATTAGCGCCATTGTCTATAAGCAGTTTGGAAATAGTGCTAAAACCACTTCGTAATGCTGAGGTAAGAGGTGTTTGTCCTTTTTCATTTTGATGATCCAAACTTGCATGTCGCTGTATTAAAAGTGAAATAATATCTTCATAATCTTCAAATTTTACAGCGATGTTAAGTGCTGTATTGCCATTATTATCAACACCATCAATATCAAGACCTTTATTGAGTAAATAGACAATAAGATCCTTATTTGCACTATAAGTAGCTAAATGAAGGAGATTGTAGCCGTGTTGTGTAGAGCTAAAGAGTTTTACATTGGCATTACATGTAAGTGAGAGTGAAACAAGGTCACCTTTTTTAGCGCTATTAAAACAAGATACTTCATCTTGCTGCATAGGACTTATATTATCTAAAAGTGTTAGCACTATAGGATCGCTAATAGTGTCTCTGTTAGGAAGTAGCGCTCCAAAATTCAAAAGAAGTGAAATCGTATCATACTCACATAATTGGATACTTACATGTAAGGCATTTTCTCCTTGTGGGCTAAGGATATTAACATTAGCGCCATGTTTTAGTAGATATCGTGTTACTGATGCTTGTTTATGAATAATTGCATAGATTAAAGGAGGAATATGTGCGGCTTGGTGAAAATCAATATCAAAGCCTTCTTCAATCATCGTTGCTATTGTCTTATGATCTGAATTGCGTATGGCTTCATAAAAAGGAGCATGGAGATGTTCTACTATGTGACTCTCATAATGCTGATGCATTGGTGTTTTTAAAATCATAGCACTTTGCAAACGCTCTAAGAAGGGCATAACAATCCTTATTTTATTTCATAATAATTGTAGCATAAATAATAAAAACAATAAATATATCCCTTTCTGACTCAATTAGCTTAGCTTCTAAGACTTATAAGCACTCTTTAATCACATTTAAACAAATTTATATCTATAATAGCCCTTATTCGTAAAATTATATTACTCGGGGGTGTCAATTGTTAGAAGAAGAAACAGCTCTACATAAGAAGTTTTGGGAGATTTATTCCAAACAAGATAAACATAAAATAGATGAATTTAAGACTTATATGGATAAATTCGCTGTCAATTTCAATCTCTACAAAGATGGGAATTTTATTGAGCAGTCATTGCCGTTTGATGTAGTGCCACGTATGATTTCAAAAGATGAGTTTGCAAAGATTGATAGAGGTTTGCAACAACGTGTTAAAGCGCTTAATCTCTTTTTAGAAGATTTATATACGGATGCAAAAATTGTTAAAGAGGGAATTATTCCTGAAACTTTTGTTCAAGAAGCGGGTGGCTACTTAAAAGAGTTTGTTGGATTCTCACCTTCACAAAAAATTAGAGCTCATATTAATGGAATTGACTTAGTAAAAGACTCATCAGACAATGAATGGGTGATCTTAGAAGACAATCTTCGTGTCCCTAGTGGTGCTAGTTATCCACTCTCTATTCGCGATACCTATAGAAAAATTTATCCTGATTTTTTTGAAAATTTAAAAATTGAACCAATTAAGGCTTATCCAAGTTATATTGCTGAAGCAATGAAATATGTCAATACTGGTGGTATTGATGTTGTATTAACTCCTGGACGTTTTAATTCAGCGTATTATGAGCACAGCTATTTAGCTGAAAAATCAGGTGCGCAGCTAGTGCGTCCACATGAACTTAAAGTGATTGATAAAAAAGTCTATTTTAAAAATTACAATGGCAAACTCGTTCGTGTCGGCTCTATCTATAGACGAACAGATGATGAGTTCATTGATCCTGAGTTTTTTAATCCAGAGAGTCTTATTGGAGTTGCTGGTCTTGTTGAGTCATATCTTAGTGGTAATGTTGCTTTGATGAATGCTATAGGAAATGGTGTTGCAGATGATAAGGGAATTTACTATTTTGTTCCTAAAATGATTAAGTACTATCTGGATGAAGAGCCTATCTTGAAAAATGCACCAACATATTTGCCTTATTTTGAAGAAGATAGAAAATATGTCTTTGATAATATGGAAAAACTTGTTATTAAAGATGTCGCTGAAGCTGGGGGTTATGGCGTTTTATTTGGGCATGAGATGACTGCTCTTCAGATAGAAGATTTAAAAACTATCATCAAAGCAAATCCAAGACGCTTTATCGCGCAAGAACTAATAGAGTTTTATGATGAAAAATGTTATCTCAATAACGATTTACGTAATCGTAAAGCAGACTTTAGAGCCTATGTTGTTATGGCTGAAGATGTGAAAGTATGGCAATGTGGCTTAACACGATACGCACTTGAAGAAGGAAACTATCTTGTGAACTCTTCACAAGGTGGCGGCTTTAAAGATACATGGGTAATGGAGTTATAAGATGGGAAAATTAGTAACAGCAAATGTAGCTACAAATCTTTATTGGCTAGGACGAAATTTAGAGAGAACTGAAACAACTTTATATAAGATCGTTAAAGCCTATGATGAAATTATAGATGTAGATAAAGATGCAGGCATTGAATTGTATAAAAAATTCGATATAGAACTAGAATATGCTAATGCTAAAGATTTCTTACATGTAGCAATACAAGGAGAGCATGCAGCAAACATACTTGATTTGATGACAAATGCTAGAGAGAGTGCTATTATCTCTCGTCATCGTATTGACACAGAAGCCTTTGGTGAGATTATTGAACTTCATGCTCTTTTTAAAGATGCCGCAGAAGATGATATTGATTATAAATTAATTGATAAGGCACTCTCTTTAATCAGTGAAATTTGGGGAGCACTTTCAAAACGTGAACATACAAATAATGCCTATCTCTTTTTTAGAATGGGTAAATTAGTCGAAGAAGCTGATTTACGAATCAGATTTAACAAAGATGAAGCAGTAACTTTGAGTGTTATTGAAGAGATAGATTCTATTGTCTTGATGCTACAAGAGGATGATGAAACTTCCACACAGTCACAAAGTCAAAGCAATGAAGAGGTTGATTTGCTGAGTGAAGTTAATACTAAAATAAATAAAATTATTGTTGAGTAGGATTTATTACCCCTAAGCTTTGTCTTTGGGGGTTGTTTTTTTATGGCACTATAGTTTCTATTAAATAGTTTTCAATTAAACAGTTCACTATGAGAACCTATATCTACTAATTTCAAAGTATTATCTTCTATTATATACACTAGTAATAGATCAGGCTTAATATGACACTCTCTAAAATCTTTCATACTCCCTTTTAGTTGATGGTCCTTATATTTATCCTCAAGCTTTACATCAGACAATAAATTGTACACAATATCAATGTATGCCAAATCTTCTTCATCAGTTAGTCTCTGTTTTTTATAACTTCTCTTAAATGAATTAGTTTTGAACAGATGATACTTTATCAAGATTTTAAATCTTTCATCATATCATCCACATCATCATGATAGGTGCCTTTAGTGTTTTTAGCCTCATCCATAGCCAACTTTAATCTTGCACTTGGAGCTTTCAATTCAAATGGAATGCCATGTTCTGCCACAACTTTTTTTAAAAAAATATTTATAGCTTGCGATGTATTTAGACCTATCTCATGTAGTATGTTTTCTGCTTCAAACTTTAGTGTTTCATCAACTCTAGCTCTAACTGTTGCATTTAATGACATAATTGAACTCCTCATCTCTAATACTATATTGTAGCACAAAGTAGCTACAAAATCTATACCTTAAATGAAACTCTCGGCAATCCTTAACTCACCACTGATATTGCGACTGACTCTGTTGTGATTGAGTTTGCGATTGAGTGATTTTTAGGATTTCTTCTTTTTTATTAGTCTCTTCTCTGCGAACATCCACCATAACTGATAACTGACTATTTCCACTACTCATAACAACACCTTTTAAAGGTGAAATATCATGATAATCTCTACCATAACCTAAAAGTATATGCTGCTCTCGTGGGATAAGATTGTTGGTAGGATCAAATTCGACCCAGCCAGCATTTGGAATATAAACTGCGAACCAAGCATGAGAGGCATCGACTCCAAAGAGCTTAGTTTCGCCCTCAGGTGGTAATGTTTCGATATAACCACTCATATATTTAGCAGGTAAACCGATGGTACGAAGTGCAGATATTGCAAATTGTGCAAAATCTTGACAGACCCCTTTTTTAGCTTCAAAAATCTCTGCTACAGGGGTTGTAATATCGCTAAATCCTGAGAGAAATTCAAAATCATTAAAGATACGTTGCATAAATTCGTTTGTTGCTTCAAAAAGATCTCGATTATTTTGAAAAGATTCAAGTGCGTATTCGTGAACACCAGGAATATTATTTGGAATAAGTGCTGAATCAAAAAGGTACTGTTTGGCTGAGAGGTCACTCACTTGAAAGTTGTTTAGACGCTCCAAGGCTTTAGCATAGGTGATACTATTTGCTTTTATGTATTCTATATGCCCATCAATTAGATGTGGATAAATCTCAACTTTTGATTTTCCAATAACGCTTAGGGACTGGTGAGGTTCACGGATAAGCATATGAGTATTGCAATTGCCAAAAATATCTAGAAAATCATGTGATTCATAAATCAGAGGTTCTATCTCTAAAGAAAAATTTAGTAACTTTTGATATTCAGTCTCTTTAGGTTTTAATCTTGCGATATTGTGGCTAAAAGAGACAAGACTTTGGTAATTAAATTCGGTTTTGTGGTAGATGTTATATATCATATTTACTCATCATAATGGGAAAAATAGGTATTTGAAAATTCATTTGAACACTCCAGATAGAGATCAGATAGCTCTTCTAGTATAGCATCGAGTTTAGTATAGACGCCTTCGTTATCACTGCTTTGTAAAAGAAATTCTACATCAAGTGACTCTAAAAGTTTCAAAGCTTTTGTGATGGGCGCTTCATAAGTATTTAAATAATCTTTTGCCTTAGGAAGAGAGGTGAATTCTTGAAGAAGTGCATCAGTAATATAGGTGAGTGATTTTGGAAACTGCGAATTAAGTACTAGAAAGTCAACAACATTTTCTAAGGTTAAAGAGCTTTTATAGTGAGCTCTATAAGCATTAAAGCTTCCCATAGAGTTTAACATTCCCTCAAGTACATCATGTCCAATTGATTTATCAAGTTTCAGACAGAGCATGGAACGTGCTTTTGATATAAGCAGTAGGGCATTTTCTATTTTGCAGCCTACATCAAATAGAATTAAACCTTGTTCTTTGAAAACACTTTCATTTACAAGCTCTTTGTATGCCATGAGATAGATAAGTATACCATCAAGCTCACTAGCTATTTTTAAAGTATGATCACCGGTACGATTAATAAATATATACCACTCTTTTTGCATTTTTTCAAAAAGTTTCCATGACTCAAAGGTAAGTAAATCTTTGAGATTAACATTAGTAATAGAGAGCATAGATATGGTAAAAGCTAAAGAGCCAGAACGGTGAATGTCTTTAACAACTGAAGTAATCTCTTGCATAGGAAAAATACTTAAATTCTCTCTATTTTCAGTATCTAAAAATCCTGGATAGGTCATTGTCATATGTGTAAGAGCGCGTTCTATTATGACTTGAGACTCTTTAGATGTTGCTACTTCGTAACGGTAAAAGTTGGTTATTTTTTTGATTACATGTAAGATAAGTCGTGTTGTTGAGATAGAGCGTGCAAGATACCTTCCTAACCAAAATAAGTTCTCAGCTTTTTGTGTTGGGATTTCATCAATAGA